>JABFVP010000285.1 GCA_013362725.1 Cupriavidus sp. | reverse complement strand
ACAGCGCGGTCGTGATCCGCCAGCCCGAGCCGGACGCGCGCGCGCCGCTGGCGCTCGATCCGACGCTGATCCCGCGCCTGCGCACGCAGCTGACCCGCGCGCTGGTGGACCGCACCGGCCACGCCGTACCGGCGCGCGACCAGCCGGTCTGGCTGGGGCCGCTGCGCGATCCCGTCGACGACAGCCCGATCATGGTCCTGGCCGGCGCCGCCAATGCCGGCGACTCAGCCACCATGCTGGTGGCCGCCTGCGTGCCGGTGCAGGCGTTCCTGGCGGGCCTGCCGCCGCCGCAGGACCACGCCGGCCTGGCGCTGCTCAATGACTCGGACCACCTGATCGACGTGTGGCCGCATGCCGGCACGCTGAGCTCGGCCAGTGCCCGCGACATCGCCGCGCAAGCCCGCGGCCTGCCGCACAACGCGCTGCGCCTGACGCGCTCGGGCGCGGTGCTGGTGCAGCCGTTGCAGCCCGGCTTCGGCGTGCTGGTCTACCACCTGCCATACCGGCTGCTGTTCAGCGCGCTGGCGGCCGAGCTGGCGGTGATCGGCGCCGCCATGCTGCTGCTCATCGGGGCCATCGTGCTCGCGGCGCGCTACTGGAGCCGCCACCTGCTGCGGCGCTCGCATGCCGAAGCCCGGCGCGCACTGGAAAGCGAGCTGATGAACCAGGTGCTGGTCAGCGCCACGCCGGTCGGCCTGTGCATCGTGCGTCAGCATGACTACGCCGTGCTGGCCTGCAATCCGCTGGCAGCGTCGCTGCTGCCGGCGCGGCCGCACGAGCCGCTGCCCACCGCCGTGGCCAGAGCGCTGGCCCGGCAGGCTTGCGGCGCCGGCGACGGCGCTGCATCGGTCTGCAGTGTCACCGTCGCGGCCCCGCAAGCGCCCCGTGCCGACGCGGCACCGCGCTTCCTGCAGGTCACCTATGCCCCGGCACGCTACCGCGATGAAGCCGTGCTGTTCTGCGCGGTGCTGGACTGCACCGCGCAAGAGGCGCTGCAGCGGCAGCTGCGCTCCGCCCAGCAGGCCACCGAAGCGATGCTGCGGGCACGCTCGACCTTCTTTGCCGCGATGAGCCACGAGATCCGCACGCCGCTGAACGCGCTGCTGGGCAACCTGGAACTGCTGGCCCGCAGCGCCGGCATGGCGCCGCACGCGGCGCGGCTGCGCGCGCTCGAGACCGCCGCCGGCTCGCTGCGCCGCATCGTCAACGATGTGCTGGACTTCTCCAAGATCGACGCGGGCCAGCTGGCACTGGTCAATGCGCCGTTCCGTCCCGTCGAGGCGCTGGAGAGCCTGGCACTGGCCTATGCGCCGCTGGTCGCGGGCCGCCCGCTACGCTTCTGCCTGCAGCTGTCGCCAACGCTGGATACGGAAGTCGTGGGCGATCGCACGCGCCTGGTGCAGGTCTTCAACAACCTGCTGAACAACGCCGTCAAGTTCACCGCCAGCGGCCGCATCACGCTGAGCGGCGAACTGCAGGCCGCTGCCCAGGGCATGCACCGCCTGGTCTGCAGCGTAAGCGATTCCGGCATCGGCATGACACCGGCGCTGGCGGCGCGCGTGTTCCAGCCGTTTGTGCAGGGTGACGCCGGTGCCGCCAGCCGCTATGGCGGCACCGGGCTGGGGCTGTCGATCTGCGCCCGGCTGTGCGAGCTGATGGGCGGCAGCATCGTCGTCAACAGCGTGCCGGACGTGGGCAGCGCGTTCACGGTCTCGGTGCCGCTGGCGCTGGCCGATGCAGAACGGCAGCTCGCTGTGGCGGCCCGCGTGACGCACAGCGGCCATGTGCTGGTGCTGTCGCAAGACGAAGGCACCGGCGCGGCGATCGAAGCCTGGCTCAAGACCGCGGGCTGGCACACCGAGCGGGCGGCCTCCATCTCCACCGCGCAGGAAAGCGTGCAGCGCCACGCGCCGGCTGCCTTTGTCGCGACCGAAGACTTTGCGCCAGCGGCACTGGATGCGCTGCGCCAGTCCGCGCCGCTGGTATGGCTGACGGCCGACGGCCCGCATCGCCCGCGGCAGCACAGTCCCGGCGTGCTGGAGGCCTCGGCGTTCAGCCATCGCGCGCTGCTCGACGCCATCGCGGCCGCCACCGGCGCGACGCAGCAGGCGACCATGCCCATGCCTGCCCCCGCACCGCCTGCACTGCCCCCGCCCGCGGCGCCGCCCCTGACCATCCTTGTCGCGGAAGACAATCCGCTGAACCAGTCCCTGGTCGCAGAGCAACTGCAGGCAATCGGCTGCCACCCCATCGTCACGGGCAACGGCAGGCAGGCACTGGCGGTGCTGGCGCGCACCCGCGTCGACGCACTGCTGACCGACCTGCATATGCCGGAAATGGACGGACACGCCTTGCTGCACGCCGTGCAGGCGAAGTATCCTGGCCTGCCGGTCATAGCCTTCAGCGCCGTGGCCTGCAGCGACCCCGAGCAAGACTGGCGCCTGCGCGGCTTCTCCGGTTACCTGGCCAAGCCCGTCTCGCTGCAGGACCTCGACGCCTGCCTGCGCGGCCTGCCTTGCGCCGCAACCGATGCCCACGCCCCCGTGCAGCCGCGCGACTCGACCCCCGCGGCGCAGGCCCCGGGCCGCCGCTACGAAGACATGCTGCGCCGGCAACTGCAGCAAGACTTGCCGGCACTGGCGTGCATCCTCGCGCAGCAGGACCTGGCCGGCCTGCGCCACTGGGTGCATGCCGCGGCGGGCGCCTTCATGATCGTACGGCGACAGTCCATCGTCGCCGAATGCCGGGAGCTGGAAGCACTGTGCGAGGCGGCGCCCGCCTGGGACCCGGCCATGGCCAAAGCGGCGGACATCCTGTACAAGCGGCTGCGGCGCTACGCGCGGGGCGCCGCGGCGGGGCCCTGACCGCTGACGGCAGCGCATTACCACAATTGGCGGATTTGCGAGCAGCCCCACGCGCGACCATAATGGCAACGCCGCGCCGTGGCCCGCCTGGCCGATCCGACCCGGGCGCGGCATTGTCTCCAATGTCTCCCCCATGCCGCCAGAACAAGGCCTTCCGCAGCCCCAGCGCACCTGGGCCATCCTCACCGTTTTCTTCGGCCTGATCATGGCCGTGCTCGACGGCTCGATCGCGAATATCGCGCTGCCGTCGATCTCGCGCGAGCTGCAGGCCGATCCCGCCAGCACCATCTGGGTCGTCAACGCCTACCAGCTGACGGTCACCGTATGCCTGCTGCCGCTGTCGTCGCTGGGAGACATCCTGGGCTACAAGCGGGTCTACCGCGCCGGGCTGGCCACCTTCCTGGTGGGGTCGCTGCTGTGCGCGCTGTCGGTCAACCTGCCGATGCTGGTCGCCGCGCGCGTGCTGCAGGGCATCGGCGGCGCCGGCATCATGAGCGTCAACACCGCGCTGGTGCGCTTTATCTACCCGCCCACGCGGCTGGGCCGCGGCATCGGACTCAATGCGCTGGTGGTGGGCGTGACCATCGCCGTGGGGCCGTCGCTGGGCGCGCTGATCCTGGCGGTGGCCAGCTGGCCCTGGCTGTTCGCGGTCAATGTGCCGGTGGCCATCGCCGCGCTGGCGCTGAGCCGCACCGCGCTGCCCAACACGCCGCCGCAGCCGCGCGGTTTCGACTATCCCAGCGCGCTGCTGTCGGCGCTGGTGTTCGGCATGTTTATCCTGAGCGTCGACGGGCTGGGCCACGCCCGCTGGCGCCTGGCCGGGATCGCGGGCGTGGCGCTTGCCGTGGGACTTGGCTGGCTGCTGGTGCGGCGCCAGCGCGGCCGCGCCGCGCCGCTGGTGCCGGTGGACCTGTTCGCCAGCCACGCCTTTGCGCTGGCGGTGGGGACTTCGTTCTGCTCGTTCATGACGCAGATGCTGTCCTTTATCGCGCTGCCCTTCTTTCTCGAATACCAGCTCGGCCGCTCGCTGCGGGAAACCGGCCTGCTGATCACGCCGTGGCCGCTGATGGTGGCGGTGATGGCGGCGGTCTCGGGCCGGCTGTCGGACCGCTATCCGGCCAGTATCCTCGCCGGCGTCGGGCTGGCCATGCTCGGCGGCGGACTGATCGGCCTGGCCACGCTGGGCCCCGACGCCGGCAGCTTCGACATCGCCTGGCGCATGGCGATGTGCGGCACCGGCTTCGGCTTCTTCCAGTCGCCCAACAACCGCGCCATGATCGGCGCCACGCCGCCGGAACGCAGCGGCGGCGCCAGCGGCGCGCAGGCGACCACGCGGCT
>JABFVP010000516.1 GCA_013362725.1 Cupriavidus sp. | reverse complement strand
ACTGCCGCCGCTGCGCGAGCCCGTGCCCGCCGAGGTCGTGCGCGACACGTCGCGGCGCGAGGCCGCGCTGTCGGCCGCTGGCCGCGATGCCGCGCTGGCGTGGGCGATGTCGGCGGAATCGAACGAACTGGCGCGCGGCTGGCTGGCACGCCAGTACGCCAGCCGGCTGCAGCGCCCGGCGTATGCCGAGGTGGCGATCGCGCTGGACCGGCACGACCTGGACAGCCTCGACCGCATCCTCGAACGCCAGGCCGGCCGCGTGCCGGTGGCGAGCCAGATCGAGGCCAACCAGCGGCTGGACCGCCTTGGCGCGGCGCAGACGCTGGCCTTCGAGACCCAGGAGCGCGCCCGCTCCGACGACGCGCTGCAGGAAACCCTGCGTGACACGCTGCTGTTCAACGCGCAGGCAATCGAGCCGCGCGTGCGCTTTCTGCACCAGAAGCCGCTGGAATTCACCGAAGGCAGCGTGGCCGGCGGCGTGCGCCTGTGGGATGGCTATGACCTGAACCTGCGCGGCACCTGGCGCGACCAGCGCAGCACCGATCCGCGGCAGCTGGCCAACGTGCCGTCGTCGGACCGGAGCGCCGACCTGTCGCTGGGCTTCCGCGACAACAATCGGCGCTGGCGCGCCACCGCGGGCTACCGCGAGGGCCTCGACACCATGGCCACGGCGCGCTTTTTTGGCGAGTGGAACCAGCAGGGACGGCTGCAGTTCAGCACGCTGGCCGGGCTGAACCAGCCGGCCGACGAGTCCGCGCCGCTGCGCGTGGGCGGGGCCAGGGACGTGCTCGGGCTGGGCGCGACGTGGCGCTTCAGCCTGCGCGAGTTCGTCGGCGCGCGCATCGAGTACAGCCGCTTCCGCGGCCAGGACCGCAGCACGCTGGGCCACGGCATGGTCTATGACGTCGAGGCCGGCTACAAGATTCGCACCGCGTATCCGGACTACACCGTGCGCGTGGTCGCCACGCATGCCAGCTACAGCACGCAGGGCGGCAGCCTGACGCCGCGCCAGGCCGCGCTGGTGCCGGCCGGCGACGCCGCGACGCCGGCGTTCTACATGCCGCAGGGCTTCACGCAGGCCGGCGTGCTGTTCGGCTTCGGCACCGAGTTGCTGGACGAATACACCCGCAAGTGGCGGCCGTTCGGCGAGATCGGGCTGTTGCACGACACCCGCGCGCGGCAGAACTTCCGCCTGCAGGGCGGCGTGGCGGGCTCGGTGTTCGGCAACGACCACCTGGCGCTCTATGTCTCGCACGAGACCGCGGCGCGCAATGGCGGGCGGCCGATGACGGAACTGGGATTGCGCTACCGCTGGCTGTACTGAGCGCGCGGCGCATGGCAGGACAGGCGGAGCATCAACAGATATGGCAATACGGAAAAAGGGGATGAACATGAACAAGCAAGGCACGGGCATGACGGGCAAGACGGTGGCGAGGCGGCTGGCGGCATGGTGCGGCGCGCTGGGCGCCGCGCTGTGGCTGGCGGGCTGCGCGGTGACGGACGTCGGGCGCGCGCCGGCGCTGGCACGCGGCGAGACCATCGCGGTGCTGCCGATCGTCAACTACACCGAGACGCCGCAGGCCGGCCTGCGCGCCGAAGCCATCGCCGAGAGCCTGCTCAAGACCGGCGGCGTGGCCAGCCTGAAGCGCTATCCCGCCGCGCTCAACCCGGAAACGCTGTTCGAGCCGGCCGAGCGCGAGGCGGTGGGCAAGGCGCTGGAATGGGCGCGCGCCGAGAAGGCCCGCTATGCGCTGACCGGCGCGGTGCAGGAATGGCGCTACAAGGTCGGCGTGGACGGCGAGCCGGCGGTCGGCATCTCGCTGCAGCTGCTCGACGTGAACAGCGGCGAAGTGGTGTGGTCCGCCACCGGCAGCGACAGCGGCTGGAGCCGCGCCTCGCTGTCCGGCACCGCGCAGAAGCTGCTGCGCCGCCTGCTGGCGCCGCTGATGCAGGGCTGAAGCGTGGCAGTGATCGGCACGACGCTGCGCACGCGCGGCGATGGATGGGTTGAAGCAAGGGGATGAGCGTGGCCAAGACGGCTGACACCACCTATCGCGCCCGGCAGGGGCAGGGCATCGGCCTGGGCGGGCGCTATGCGCGCCTGCTCGCGCCCGCGGTCACGGGGCCGGCCGCCATGGTGGAACTGGTGATGGCGATGCTGGCCGCGCTGGGGCTGGCCTGGCTGGTGCTGCCGCAGAACCCGTTGCTGCTGGGCATGGGCTTTCCGTGGGCCTGGTTGCTGCCGGTGATCCTGGCGCTGCGCTACGGCACGCTGATTGGCGTGGGCAGCGTGCTGATGCTGCTGGGCGCCTGGTATGTGTACCACCAGACCGGCGTGATGCCCGGCCCGTTCCCGCGCCTGTTCTTTCTGGGCGGCCTGCTGCTGGTGCTGGTGGCGGGGCAGTTCGGCGATATCTGGGGCACGCGCCTGGCGCGGGCGCGCGCCGTCAACCGCTATCTGGACGAGCGCCTGGCGGCGCTGACCAAGAACCACTACCTGCTGCGCATCTCCCACTCGCGGCTGGAAAACGACCTGCTGGCGCGGCCCACCACGCTGCGCGACACCTTGTCGCAGCTGCGCGGCGTGGCGCTGGAACAGGCCGCCCGCGGCGGCCACATGCTGGCCGGCGCGCAGCCGGTGCTGCAGGTGGTGGCGCAGGCCTGCCAGGCCGAGGCGGCCGCGCTCTACGCCTGCGATGGCGAACGCGTCGAGGCCGAGCCCGCGGCCAGCATCGGCCCGGCCTTTTCCCTCGACCCCACCGATCCGCTGGTGCGCCACTGCCTGGACACGCGCCAGCTCGCGCACCTGCGCGCCGATGGCCTGCAGCACGATGCGCGCACCCGCTACGTGGCGGTGGCGCCGGTGCTGGCAGGCTCCGACCACCTGATCGGCCTGCTGGTGGTGGAACGCATGCCGTTCCTGTCGCTGAACTACGAGAACCTGCAGATGCTGATGGTGCTGCTGGGCTACTACGCCGACGGAGTCGAGCATGCCGGCGCCACCCGCACCATCCTGGCGGCGCTGCCGGCGTGCCCGTATCCGTTTGCGCTGGACTATGCGCGCCTGTCGCGGCTGCAGCGCGAGACCGGCATCGACAGCTCGGTGGTGGCGCTGGTGTTCGACACCGACCCCGAGCGCGATGCGCTGTTCGAGCAGGTGGTGCGCAGCCGGCGCGCGCTAGACGTGGCCTGGCCGCTGGTCAACCCCCACCACCGCGCCATGCTGACGCTGATGCCGCTGTCCGATGCGCAGGCCGTGGCGGCCTACCTGGTGCGCATCGAAGACATGCTGCGGGCGCAGTTCGGCACCGATTTCACCAGTGCCGGCATCGGCGTCTACACGCTGGCGGTGCCCGCGACCGGCGCCGAAGAGGCGCTGGTCAAGCTGCTGCGACGGGCCCAGGTGGACGGCACGGCGGCGCAGTCGACACCGGCGGCCGGGGAAGCGCCCCATGTTTAAGCTCGGCGCCGGCGGCCTGGCCGCCCAGATCGCCGCGCTGGCGCTGCTCGCGCGCGCCGGCAACAGCACCGCGCTGCTGCTGGCGTTCCTGGGCATGCAGGCCGTGGCCGCGGCGCTGACGGCGCTGCTGCTGTGGCGCCTGCTGCCGCGGCGCTTGCGCGTGCCGTTCGCGTGGAGCTACGGCTTCCTGGCGCTGTTCTGCTTCTTCGTGCCGCTCGGCGGCGCGCTGGTGTGCGTGGGCAGCTACCTGCTGTCTAAGCTGTTCCCGCGCCGCGTCGATACCAGCGGCATCGGCACCGTGGGCCTGCCCGAATTCGTCACGCACCTGATGTCGCGCGTCACGCATGGCGGCGGCGCGCGGCTGCGGGCGCAGCTGGGCAATGCGCGCGCGCCGCTGCCGGAGCGCATGACCGCGCTGGTGGCGATGCAGTCGATGCCGGCACGCACCGTCAGCCCGGTGCTGCGCGAGCTGCTGGCGGACAGCGCCGACGATATCCGGCTGCTGGCCTACGGCATGCTGGACGGCGCCGAGAAGCAGCTGACGCAGCAGATCCTGGCCGAGCTGCCGCGGCTGGAAACCGCCTACAGCCCGGGCGAGCGCGCCGAGATCAGCAAGCGCCTGGCCGACCTGTACTGGGAACTGATCTACCAGAACCTGGTGCAGGGCGACGTCTACCGCTATACCGCCAGCCAGGTCGAGCGCTACGCCAGCGCGGCGCTGTCGCACGACGACAGCATTGCCTCGCT
>JABFVP010000501.1 GCA_013362725.1 Cupriavidus sp. | reverse complement strand
CGGATCTGGGCGCTCTCCAACGGCGCCATTGCCTACGTGCTGATCGGCGCCATGTTCGCCGGCGAATGGCTGGTACGCCGGCAAGTCTTGGGGGAAGGCGGGCATGACTGAAATCCTGCCGCATGCGGTGTGGATCGAATGCAGCGAACACGCCGCCGCGGCCATGCTCGATGTCGACGTGCACCTGGCCATCTTCGACGGACATTTTCCCGGCACGCCGATCGTGCCTGGCGTGGCACAGGTAGACTGGGCCATGGCGCTGGCACCGCAGCGCTTGCCGGTGCCGCCACGGGAGCGCTTTGCGCGCCTTGACGTGCTCAAGTTCCAGGCCATCATCCGGCCCGGCGCCCAGGTGCGGCTGGATCTCGAATGGCAGCCGGAAACACTGGCGCTGGCGTTCCGCCTGAGCTCGGCATCGGGCCCGCATGCCAGCGGCCGCATCGTCTTCAGGAGCGAGCATGGCTGATGCCGATTTCCGGCCGATAGTGCTGGTGCCGGTCTACAACCATGCGCGCGCCATCGGCGCCATGGTCGACGCGATCCTGGCTCACCCGGTGACGTGCCTGCTGGTCGACGACGGCAGCGACGCCGAATGCGCGGCGATATTGCGCGGGCTCGCAGAGCGCGAGCCTGGCCGCGTCACGCTGGTCAGGCTGGAACGGAACCAGGGCAAGGGCGCGGCCGTGACCGCCGGCTTCGAGGCCGCCTGGCGCGCCGGCTGCACTCATGCGCTGCAGATCGACGCCGACGGTCAGCATGATGCCGGCTGCATCCCCGCCTTCCTCGACATGGCGCGCCGCCACCCGGATGCGATGGTCTGCGGCAACCCGATATACGATGCCTCGGTGCCGCGCGGGCGCCTGGTGGGTCGATACTTGACCCATGTCTGGGTCTGGGTCCATACGCTGTCCTTTGCAGTGCGCGATTCGATGTGCGGACTGCGCGTCTATCCGCTCGCCGATGTGGTACCGCTGACGCGCGCGGCACGCCTCGGCCCGCGCATGGAATTCGATATCGAAGTGCTGGTGCGGCTGGTCTGGCGCGGGGTGCGCATCCTCAATATCCCCACGCCGGTAACCTACCCCAGCGACGGCGTCTCGCATTTCCACGTCTGGCGCGATAACCTGCGCATCACCTGGATGCACACGCGGCTGTTCTTCGGCATGCTGCGCCGCCTGCGGGTGCTGGTGGGACGCAAGCTGGCATGAGCGCGACCACGCCCGGCACTGCACGTGCAGCGCGCACCCACCTCCCCGCCCGCCATTGGAGTCGAATTGGCGAGGCCACCTGCGTGTGGGGGGTCTGGTGCCTGTACGCGATCCACCGCCTCTTCGGACGCGGGGCCTTCCGCGCGGTCCTGTACCCCGTGGTCACGTACTACTGGCTGGCGCACGGCGCCGCGCGCCGCGCCTCGCTGGACTACCTGCGCCGCGTGCATTGCGTGATCGCGGCGGCGGGCGGGGCGGACGCCGAGCCTGGCGCCCGCCAGACGCTGCGTCACCTGTACGCGTTCGCCGACACGCTGCTCGACAAGCTGCTGGCGATCGGCGGGCGCTATGCCTTCGGCAACGTCACACGCGAAGGCGTCGAGGTGATGCTGCGCCAGATCGAAAGCGGCCAGGGAGGCATCATCGTCACCGCCCATATGGGCTGCCTGGAACTGTGCCGCGTGCTGGCGCGCCATCGCCGCGGGCTGCGACTGACGGTGCTGGTGCATACCGCGCATGCGCAGCGCTTCAACCGCATCCTGTCGCGCATCGACCCCGGCGCCACGCTGCAGTTGTACCAGGTCGACGATATCTCGCCGGCCACCGCCGAGGAATTGGCCGACAAGGTGCACGCCGGAGAGTTTGTCGCCATTGCCGGCGACCGTGCTCCGGCCCATGGCGGGCGCGCTGTCAGCGTGCCGTTCCTGGGCGCGCCGGCGCGCTTTCCGGTCGGGCCCTACGTACTGGCAGCGCTGCTGGACTGCCCGCTGTTCGCGTTGGGCTGTATCCGCCACGGCAACGGCCACCTGCTGCGCTTTACGGAGCTGGCGCGCACCGTGCGCCTGCCACGCGCGGGGCGTGCCGAGGCGCTGGCCGGCTACGCGCGCGCCTATGCCGACTGGCTGGCCGGCCTGCTGGTGCTGTCGCCCTATGACTGGTTCAACTTCTACGATTTCTGGGCCGACCCCGACGCTAGCGCCGGGCGCGCGCGCTGAGCGTTGGTCGACCCCTACCTACGTGCCATGACTCCAGACCTCAGCCACGAGATCACCCTGAGCCCCGCCTTTCACGACCTCGACCCGATGGACGTGGTGTGGCACGGCAACTACGTGCGTTACCTGGAGCAAGCGCGCTGCGCCCTGCTGGCGCGCTTTGGCTACGACTATCCCGCCATGCGCGATTCCGGTTATGCCTGGCCGGTGGTCGACCTGCGCCTGCGCTATGTGCGCCCGCTGGTCTACGGCCAGCTCGTAAACGTGCGCGCCACCATCGTTGAGTGGGAGAACCGGCTCAAGATCGACTACCTGCTGCGCGATGCGGGCACCGGCGAACGCCTGAGCAAGGGATATTCGGTGCAGGTGGCGGTGGACATGCGCAGTGGCGAGATGTGCTACGAGTGCCCGCCGGTGCTGTGTCAGCGACTGGGGATGCAGCGATGAAGCGCCGCACCCTGCTCGTCGTTGCCACGCTGGCCGCCTGCCTGCCCGCCCTGGCGGCGCAGGTTGCCCTGGCCACGCCCACGCTGGACGCGGTCGCCGCGCGGCTGACCGATGCGCCGGTGATCCACGGCCGCTTCGAGCAGCAGCGCCAGCTGGCTGGCTTCACCCATCCGCTGGTATCGCGCGGCGACTTCGTACTGGCGCGCGACCGGGGCCTGGCCTGGACCACGCGCGAGCCGCTCGTGTCGAGCCTGCTGGTCACGCCTTCGCAGCTGGTAGTGCGCGGCGCCGATGGCCAGGTGCAGCAGCGGCTGGTTGCGGACGCGCAGCCAGCCATGCGCGTGGTCGGCGAATCCATGATCGCGGTACTGCGCGGCGACTTGTCGGCGTTGTCGGCACGATTTGCCATCGACGCGCGGCTGGCCGGCAAGGACGGCTGGGCGCTGACGCTGACGCCGACCGACAGCGGCATCCGCCGCGCCTTCGCGCGCATCGAGCTGGCCGGCGACCGCTTCGTGCGCAGCATCCGGCTGGAAGAGGCCGGCGGCGATGCCATCCGCATCCGGCTGGTCGAGCCAGCGGCTGCGCCGCGCCTGTCCGCCACGGAGGCTCGGCGCTTTGAGTAACCCGGCCCGCCACGAGAATACGGGGGCACGCGCCGCCGCGGGCATGGCGCCGCTCGCGCGTGTGCTGGCGCTGGGCTGGCTCGTCATCGTCATCGGCGTCGCCCTGCACCAGGCCAGCTTCTGGCGCAGCGCCCGCATCGATTCCGACGTGATGGCGCTGCTGCCCGGCAGCGAGCGCACCGCCACGGCCGACCGCGTGCTGCGCCAGTTGGCTGACGGCGTCTCGCGCGAGATCATCGTGCTGGTCGGCGCCCCCGACTGGCAGCAGGCGAGGAGCGCCGCGCAGCGCTTCGGCCAGAACACCGGCACGCATCCCGAACTGCTGCGTCCGGTCGACAAGACCGCCGCATTCGACTTCGATGCCGCGCTGACGTTCTACCTCCCGTGGCGCGGCCACCTGCTGACCGACAGCCAGCGCGCCATGCTCGGCCAGGCCGATGCGGACACACTGGCGCAGCAGGCGCTGGCGCGGCTGTACCAGTTTTCGGCAGGCACCAGCCTGTCGGGCTGGTCCGCCGATCCGCTCGGGCTGTGGCAGGACTGGTGGCTGTCGCGTGCGGACCTGACCCGCGTGCGCGAGCGCGACGGCTTGCCGGCGTTTTCCGCCGAAGGGCTGCACTGGGTGCTGCTGACCTATCGCACCAGCAAGCCCGCGTTCTCGGTCAGCGGCGCTACCGACTATGGCGACCTGCTGGCACGCGCCGATGCCAGCGCGCGCGCCGGGCAGGAGGCGGTGCGCGTGGTGATGGCCGGCATCCCGCTGCATGCCGAGGCCGCGGCGGCACAGGCCAGCTTCGAGATGAACGTGATCGGCCTGGGCTCGCTGGCCGCGGTGCTGCTGCTGGTATGGCTGGCGTTCCGCTCGCTGCGCCCGATCGTGCTGGTGGCGCTGTCGCTACTGATCGGCACCGCGGCGGCAGTCTCGGTGACCGCCGCCGTGTTT
>JABFVP010000696.1 GCA_013362725.1 Cupriavidus sp. | reverse complement strand
GCCGCTGGGCGCGGCCGAGGCGCTGAACGAGGCGCCGCGCCAGTACCTGAACCGGCTGTCGGACCTGATGTTCGTGCTGGCGCGGGTGCTGAACCGGGTGGGCGGCGGCTCCGACGTGCTGTGGCAGCGCGATCGCGATGTCGCGAAGAAGTAATTCAGGGATCACATAAGACAGCTGGTCAGCACTGCCGGCTCAAGCTGGCGCAGCGGCTGCCGTTGAATGGGGGCAGAAACCGAGAAAATTACTCGGATTTGCCGGTTCTGCCCTTGAAAAGCCCCCGGGCGGCCACATTTCGGCCTCAGGTTGAATTGCAGCCGCGCGGATAGCGCTGGCTCAAGAGGAGAGAATAATGGGTAAGATCATCGGTATCGACCTCGGTACCACCAACAGCTGCGTCGCGATCCTGGAAGGCAACACGCCCAAGGTCATCGAGAATTCCGAGGGTGCCCGCACCACCCCGTCGATCATCGCCTACATGGAAGACGGCGAAATCCTGGTTGGCGCCCCCGCCAAGCGCCAGGCCGTGACCAACCCGCGTAACACGCTGTACGCGGTCAAGCGCCTGATCGGCCGCAAGTTCGAAGAGAAGGAAGTCCAGAAGGACATCGGCCTGATGCCGTATGCCATCGTCAAGGCCGACAACGGCGACGCATGGGTGTCGGTGCGCGACCAGAAGCTGGCGCCGCCGCAGGTCTCGGCCGAAGTGCTGCGCAAGATGAAGAAGACCGCCGAGGATTACCTCGGCGAGCCGGTGACCGAAGCCGTGATCACCGTGCCGGCCTACTTCAACGACTCGCAGCGCCAGGCCACCAAGGACGCCGGCCGCATCGCCGGCCTGGACGTCAAGCGCATCATCAACGAGCCGACCGCGGCCGCGCTGGCGTTCGGCATGGACAAGAACGAGAAGGGCGACCGCAAGATCGCCGTGTATGACCTCGGCGGCGGCACCTTCGACATCTCGATCATCGAGATCGCGGACGTGGACGGCGAGAAGCAGTTCGAAGTGCTGTCGACCAACGGCGACACCTTCCTGGGCGGCGAAGACTTCGACCAGCGCATCATCGACTACATCATCGCCGAGTTCAAGAAGGACCAGGGCGTCGACCTGTCCAAGGACGTGCTCGCGCTGCAGCGCCTGAAGGAAGCCGCTGAAAAGGCCAAGATCGAACTGTCGAGCTCGCAGCAGACCGAGATCAACCTGCCGTACATCACGGCCGATGCCTCGGGGCCGAAGCACCTGAACCTGAAGATGACCCGCGCCAAGCTGGAATCACTGGTCGAAGAGCTGATCACGCGCACCATCGAGCCGTGCCGCACCGCGATCAAGGATGCGGGCGTCAAGGTCAGCGACATCGACGACGTGATCCTGGTCGGCGGCATGACCCGCATGCCCAAGGTGCAGGAACAGGTCAAGGAGTTCTTCGGCAAGGAAGCGCGCAAGGACGTGAACCCGGACGAAGCCGTGGCCGTCGGTGCCGCGATCCAGGGCTCGGTGCTGTCGGGCGACCGCAAGGACGTGCTGCTGCTGGACGTGACGCCGCTGTCGCTGGGGATCGAGACCCTGGGCGGCGTGATGACCAAGATGATCACCAAGAACACCACCATCCCGACCAAGCATGCGCAGGTGTTCTCGACCGCCGACGACAACCAGCCGGCCGTGACCATCAAGGTGTACCAGGGCGAGCGCGAGATGGCCACCGGCAACAAGCTGCTGGGCGAGTTCAACCTCGAGGGCATTCCGCCGGCACCGCGCGGCACGCCGCAGATCGAGGTCTCGTTCGACATCGACGCCAACGGCATCCTGCACGTGGGCGCCAAGGACAAGGCGTCCGGCAAGGAAAACCGGATCACCATCAAGGCGAATTCGGGCCTGTCGGAAGACGAGATCCAGCGCATGGTCAAGGACGCCGAGGCCAACGCCGAGGAAGACAAGAAGGCCCGCGAGCTGGCTGATGCCCGCAACCAGGCCGACGCGCTGATCCACTCGACCAGGAAGGCGCTGACCGAGTACGGCGACAAGCTCGACGCGGGCGAGAAGGAAAAGATCGAGGCCGCGATCAAGGCACTGGAAGACGCCGCACGCGGCGGCGACAAGACCGAGATCGACGCCAAGGTCAACGCGCTGTCCGAAGTCAGCCAGAAGCTGGGCGAGAAGGTCTACGCCGACATGCAGGCCAAGGCCGGCGAAGGCGCCGCGGCCGGTGCCGCGGGTGCGGCCGGCGGCCAGCAGCAGGCCCAGCCGCAGGACGACAACGTTGTGGACGCCGAATTCAAGGAAGTCAACGACAAGAAGTAATCGGGATACGCGGGCGGCGGTGCAGGCACTGGCCGGCGCCGCTCCCGTCCCGACGCCGGGCGACGGCCATCAGACCTGCGGGAAACCGCCGTCGGATGCCGCGCTCGGCTTTTTTGCTATTCGCCGGCCCGTGCCGCTTGCACCCGCCGGCCAATGAGGTAATGAGCCACCATGGCAAAACGTGACTATTACGAAGTGCTCGGGGTAGGCAAGAACGCGAGCGAAGACGAAGTCAAGAAGGCTTATCGCAAGCTCGCGATGAAATACCACCCGGACCGCAATCCGGACAGCAAGGAATCCGAGGAAAAATTCAAGGAGGCCAAGGAGGCCTACGAGATGCTTTCCGACCCGGAGAAGAAGGCCGCGTATGACCAGTACGGCCATGCCGGCGTGGACCCGAACATGGCGGGCGGCTTCGGCGGCGCGCAGGGCTACGGCGGCTTCGCCGAGGCCTTCGGCGATATCTTTGGCGACATCTTCGGCCAGGGCGGCGGCGGCCGGCGCGGCGGCGGCGGCCCGCAGGCCTACCGCGGCGCCGACCTGCGCTACAGCATGGAGATCTCGCTGGAGCAGGCCGCGCACGGCCACGAGGCGCAGATCCGCGTGCCGCACTGGGACGACTGCGACCACTGCCACGGCAACGGCGCCGAGCCCGGCTCGAGCGTGGAAACCTGCCCGACCTGCCACGGCGCCGGCCAGGTGCGCGTGTCGCAGGGCTTCTTCACCATGCAGCAGACCTGCCCGAAGTGCCACGGCAGCGGCAAGTTCATCCCCAAGCCCTGCACCAAGTGCCACGGCCAGGGCAAGCTGAAGTCGCAGAAGACGCTGGAAGTGAAGATCCCGGCCGGCATCGACGAAGGCATGCGCATCCGTTCGTCCGGCAACGGCGAGCCCGGCATCAACGGCGGCCCGCCGGGCGACCTGTACGTGGAAGTCCACATCAAGCCGCACGCGGTGTTCGAGCGCGACGGCGACGACCTGCACTGCCAGATGCCGATCTCGTTCGCCACCGCGGCGCTGGGCGGCGACCTGGAAGTGCCGACGCTGAGCGGCAAGGCGACCTTCCCGGTGCCCGAGGCCACCCAGTCCGGCAAGACCTTCCGGCTGCGCGGCAAGGGCATCAAGGGCGTGCGCTCCGGCTACCCGGGCGACCTCTACGTGCATGTGAACGTGGAGACGCCCGTCAAGCTGACCGAGGCACAGAAGGAAATGCTGCGCCAGTTCGACCGCTCGGTGCACGAGGGCGGCTCGCGCCACAGCCCGCAGGAGACCTCGTGGCTGGACAAGGTGAAGAGCTTCTTCAGCTGATCCGGCTTGCGGTATGGAACCGGCCACGCGCGAGCGTGGCCGGTTTTGTTTTTGGCGCATGACGCCGGCGCACCGCGGGTTTGCTCCCCTCTCCCGCCTGCGGGAGAGGGCCGGCGCGTCCATCGCCACCATGCCTGCGCCGCGCGATAATGCATGCCTGCGCCCTGCCGGTACGCCGGCAATCCTGTTTTTCCTGACGATTTCCCGTGGTAGCAAGCATCCAGCGTCCCCCCTCTCCCCCGGCCCCTCTCCCGCAAGCGGGAGAGGGGAGCACGCAAGCGGGCGGCGTTGACGCCTTCGTCCTGCTCGACGACGCCACCGCACCCGCCGGGCAACCCGCCTCGCGCCTCTACACCAGCTTCATCCACGAAGACATCCTGCCGTCCGGCAGCGACATCGCCCGGCTCGACGCCATGCTTGCCGACGGCTGGCGCCAGGGCTGGCACGCGACTCTGTTCGCGCCCTACGAATTCGGGGGCGCGCTGGTCGATGCGCCGGTGCATACCGGCAACGCCATGCCGTTCCACGACGGCGCGCTACGCCTGCTGTGGTTCCGCGAGCTGCAACGGCTCGATGCTGCGGCGGTGGCGGCGTGGCTGCAGGCCCATGCGGAGCC
>JABFVP010000238.1 GCA_013362725.1 Cupriavidus sp. | reverse complement strand
GGCTGCCGAAAAAGACCGGATGACCGAACAGGATGAGCCTCATATTGCTGGATCGATGTGGATGCCCGATGTGGATGCCGATGTGGATGCCGATGTGGCCCGGCAGGCCGCGTGGCCCGCGGCCTGCCGCTAGCGCGCGCGCCGCCGCGGCCGTGCGCGCTGGTTCGTGCCCGTCAGCCGCCCCTGCCGCTCCAGCCGCGTGACCGCCATGGTGAAGCCGACAAAGAGAAAGCCCAGTACGTTGGCGGTCAGCTGCCCGATCAGCGACCACGTCAGCAGGCACAGCGTGCTGACCAGCCACAGCAGGATGGCAAAGCAGTTGCCGCTGCGCCGCGCCGCACCGATCGCAAGCCACATGCCGGCCACGCACACGGCGAACTTCAGCGCCACGTACAGGTAGCCAAGCAGGCCGGCCTCCTCGATGGTGCGCCCGGTCTCGGTCTCGGACAGCATGAAGGTGATTTCGCCGCGCTCGAGATAGCTGGCCAGGTTGCTGCCACGCCCGAGCCCCGCGCCCAGCAGGGTCGGCTTGGCATAGGCCTCGCTTTCGCCCAGGAACATGGTGCCGACGCGGTCGCCGAAGTCTTCATCTTCCGCGGCATCGTGGAAGCGCTGTACGGTGCCTTCGACGGAATCGCTGAACACGGCCATGCCGACGGCTCCCATCAGCATCGCCGCGCCGACCCAGACCAGCACGCGGCGCTTGGCCACGGCGCGCCCGAACATCAGGATGCACAGCGCCGCCACCGCGAACAGGCCCGGCAGCAGCAGCACGGTGGCGCGCGAACCGCTCACCAGCACGCTCACCAGCAGGCTGCCCAGCACCACCAGCGCATACAGCCAGTGCCGCTTGCCATCGCCGCTGAGCACGTATTGCAAGGCGATCGGCATGGTGATCGCCAGGAAGGTGGTGTAGCCCAGCGTGAACGAGAACGTGCCGGTGGTGCGCACGATGTCGCCCACCATCATGAAGACCCGGTCTTCGTCGCCGTCGACCTGCCGGTTCAGGAAGCTGCCAGGCGGCAGGAAGTGCTGCATCACCACCAGAGGCGCCATCAGCACCATCAGCACCAGCGCGGTCTTGCAGATCGCGGCCACGTCCTCGGGCTCGAGCAGCAACGCCGCGGCCACGCCGAACCACACGTAGAGCAGCCAGAAACGCAGCCCGACCAGCATGATGGCAAGGGTGCCGCCGCCAGCGATGGTCTGCACCAGCCCCCACGCCAGCACCAGCGCGCTCCACAGCAGCAGCAGCCGCAGCGCCGGCCGCGCCGGCGTGAAGCCGCCGTAGCGCATGGCGTAGTAGATCCCATAGACCGCCAGCAGGTCGCGCAGCAGCACCAGCGGCAGGCTCAGCGAACCCGCTATCCACTTGCGCGCCGCGCCTTCCAGCACGGCCACCAGGAACACCAGCAGGAACACGGTGCCGAAGGTGGTGCGGGCCTGCCGGCGGATGCGCAGGCGCGTCGGCGGCGCCAGAGGTGCGGCGGAGTGGCTCAGCATAGCGTCGCGATGGTTGCGACCGCGGCGCGGCGATACCTGGCCCAGGTGTACTTCTCCCCGGCCAGGCTCGCGTACGGGCGCGCCTCGTCCAGGCTGGCGCGTACCGTGGCAAGCTCCAGCATGCGGTCATACAAGGACTGCGCGCTGACCTGGACGACCCAGCCTGCGCGCGGGAATTCCCGCAGAATCTCCTTGGCCCCGACCCGCTCCGACACCAGCGCCGGCGTGCCACAGGCAAGCGCCTCGGCCACCACCATGCCGAACGAATCGAAGCGCGACGGCAGCACCAGGCAATCGGCGTCGGCCAGTTCCTGGTAG
The DNA here is from genome assembly GCA_013362725.1 of Cupriavidus sp. Taxonomy (GTDB): domain Bacteria; phylum Pseudomonadota; class Gammaproteobacteria; order Burkholderiales; family Burkholderiaceae; genus Cupriavidus. Next base: position 2,404 of record JABFVP010000238.1, on the reverse strand, counting down.
AGCGCCGGCTGCGGCAGCGCGCCGAGCAGCGTGACCCCGGGGGTAGACGCCAGTGCCGCGGCCAGCGCTGGCTCGGCGCCGCCGCCGGCCACCGCGAGCTCGGCCTCGGGCACGCGTGCGCGCACCATGGCGAAGGCCTGTTGCAGCAGGTCGACTGCCTTCAGCGTGGTCAATCCGCCGGCATACAGGAAGCGCGTGCCGGCGCGCGTGCGCCGGCGCTGCACGTTGCCGGGCAGGCTGGCGCCAAGCAGGACCGGCCTGAGCTTGGCGTCCGGCACGCCGGCCTGCGCATAGGTCTGCGCGGCGAATTCGGAGCAGGTGATGACGAGGTCCGCCAGCTCGACCTCGCGATCCTTGCGCGCGTCGATGCAGGCCAGGTAGGGATCGGGCTGCAGTCCCAGCAGGGCCGCCGCCGTCGCGCGATGCACCGCCGGCGCGTCGAGCACGCAGCGCGCGCCGATGCGGCGCGCCGCCTCGAAGGTCCGCATCGCCGAGTTCTCGTAGGCCACCACCACGTCGGGGCGCAGCGCCTCGACGCGCCGCGCCGCCCAGGCATCGAACAGGTGGAACACGCGGTGCGCATAGGCCGACTGCGACATGCGCAGATAGCGGTTGAGCCCGACGCGGCGGTGCAGCCCCACCTTGAGCATGGCCGGGAAGCACAGCGGATGGCGGCGCAATGCACGCGGGATGCCGACCTCGCGCATCTTGGCGCCGAGCGCCGGCGGCAGCCACCACGGCAGCGGCTCGCCCGGCCCGCGCACCGGCACGCCTGACCAGTACTGGCACAGCAGCCCCTGCTCGTACAGCGCCTGCGCCATCTGGTGCGAATGCTGCAAGCCGGGGTGGGTGACCAGGACCTTCATGGGCGACCTCCGTCGACGCTCAGCACGGGCGGCGGCAACAACCGCCCGGCGCGGATCGCGCCCGCCAGCTCGCACAGCACCGCGATGCCGAGCCCGGACGCCAGCCCGGCCTCGAACCACAGCACGCCTCGCAGCGTGGACAGGTCCAGCAGGTGCGGCGCGGCCAGGCACCAGGCGATCACCACCGGCACCTGCATGTAGTTGAAGTGGTTCAGGCCGCGGTTGGCCAGCAGTTCCCAGGCCACGCCCGCAATGCTGTAGGCGCCGGCGCCCAGGCAGGCGATCAGCAGCTCCGAGGTCAGGCCGGCGTAGTGGGCGCCGACCAGGCGCAGCAGCAGCTCGGGCCACCACCAGGCCAGCAGCACCAGCATGCCGGCCGGCAGCGACCCCAGCAGCAGCCAGCCCAGGTACTGGCGCAGCACGTGCTCGCGCGCCTGCGCGAAGCGCGGCACGACATAGGCGCCCACCACGACGCTGACCGGCACCAGCAACTGGCCGATGCGCGACAGCGCGCCGATCGCCGCGGTCTGGCTGACCGCACCGTAGAACGCGACGATGGCAAAGGCAAACTGCGACTGCAGGCAGTAGAACGCGTCCATGGGAATCTGGCGGCGCGTAATGGCGCGGATCGAACGCTGGTCCTCGGCCACCGGCTCGCCCGCCTGCGCCGGCAGTTCGCGGCGCAGCCAGCGGCGCACGAACGGCACCCGCAGCCCGGCAAACAGGGTGTTGACCAGGCTCGCGGCGAGCGCGCTCTGCAGCCCCAGCAGGTAGACACCCCACGACAGCAGCAGCCGCGCGCCCGCCAGGCTGGCATCGAGCGCCTGCAGCGCCGGCGCGCGGTTGGCGAACAGCAGCACCTGGTCCACCACGCGCGACTGCATGTCGAAATACCACATCGCCAGCAGCGTCAGCAGCAACGCGGCAACCAACGCCAGCGAGGCGTGGTTGCGGTACATCAGCACGCCGGCGACGACCAGCAGCGGCGGCAGCAGGAAGACCGAGATGCGCTTGCGCTGCGCCAGCGCGGCACGGGTGGCCTGGGCCGCGCGCTCGCGGTCGGGCCAGGTGCGCCCCAGGATGGCATTCAGGCCGAAATGGATGCCGCCCTTGGTAATGATCGACATGGCGCCGACGATCGCACCGGTGACGGTATAGATCGCGTAGTCGCCCACGCTGAGCCAGTGCGCCAGCAGCAGGCCGGTGACGGCGCCGAGCCCCTGCGACAGCACCGCGAAGACGAAGATGCGCAGCGCCTTCATGGGGTGCCGCCCCGCGTGGCGCTGGTTGCGGCGGCCCCGTTGGCCGGCGCCGGCGCCGGCCGCGCGCTCAGGATATCCAGCAGCCGCTGCGCGCTCTGGCGCACCTCGAAGCGCCGCTGGAAGCAAGCCTGCGCCTGCGCCCGCTTGCGCGCCTGCGCGGTGGGGTCGGCTTGCAGCCACTGGCGCAGGCACGCGCCGGTGCCCTCGGCGGTGGCGGCGCCGCCCAGTCCGGCCCCGTCGGCACCGATTTCGCGCCAGATATTGACCTTGTCCGAA
>JABFVP010000476.1 GCA_013362725.1 Cupriavidus sp. | reverse complement strand
CACGGCGGCGGCCTGGGCGGCGCGGGGCGGCTCGGCGGCGGTGAACATTTTGGCCATGGCCGGAGGTAAGGCATGATGCGCAAGACCGGTCACTTGATCGCCGTCGCCTTCGTGCGCGGTGCCAGCGTGCTCCCCGTGCTGGCAGCGGTCCTGGCCCTGTCGCTGGCCATCCCGGCCGCGGCCCAGCAGCTCTACCCGAGCCCCGAAGCGACGGCCGATGCGCTCGGCGATGCCATCGCGCGCAGCGATGGCGACGCGCTGCAGCGGGTGCTAGGCAAGCAGTACCAATTTCTGGTGCCGCAGGGTTCGATCGACCAGGACGACCTCTATGATTTCCTGGGGGCCTGGGCGCGGCACCATGCCGTGCAGCCCGAAGGCGACAACCGCGCTCGCATTGCGGTGGGGGAGAGTGGATGGACCTTCCCGGTGCCCCTGGCCCGGCAGAAGCGGGGCTGGCAGTTCGACCTGGCCGCTGGCCAGCAGGAAGTGCGCCGCCGCCGCCTCGGACGCAACGAGCTGGTCACCATGGAGACCCTGCTGCAGCTGGCGGATGCCCAGCAGCGCTATGCCGGGCAAGTGGGCCAGGGCCGCTACGCCAGGCGGCTGATCAGCACAACCGGCAAGACCGACGGACTCTACTGGCCCGCCGCCAGCGAGCAGGACGCCAGCCCGCTCGGTCCCGACGCACTGGCGATGGGTCCTGCAACGCCTGCCGCCGAAGCGTTCTACGGCTATCACTACCGCATCCTGCCGGCTGCGCCGGGCAGCGCTGGCGGCTACGGCCTGATCGCATGGCCGGCGCGCTATGGCGATACTGGCGTCCATACCTTCCTGCTTGGCAGCGACCGCGTGTTCTACGAACGCGACCTGGGCCCCGGTACGGCATCGCGCGCCCGGGCCATGCGCAGCTTCTCGCCCGAAGGCTGGAAACGGGTGGCCGATCACTGACCCTTTCTTTCGCCCGCGCTGCCCGGCGCCATGGCCGCCGGGGGGCCGCGCGCATCGTCAAAGCACCATTTCGTTTTCAGACTGGCCAAGGGCCGGGTGGACGACTCCCGGCTGTGGTATGCTGCAACGCAACAATAAAGGCATAGGGGGAGATTCCGTCACACAGGAGTCCTCATGACGAAGAGCCTTGCAGCAGACTGGCATGCCCGCATGCGGCGTTTGAGCCGCGTGCAGACCCGCACCGAAGCGCAGGTGAAATCCTGGCTTCGGCGCATGGATTCGCTGAATCCGCTCACGCCGACGCGGCTGCCCGACCCGCCCCGGCCCGCCGCGCCCCCGCGCCCCGCCGCGGATTCTGGCATCCTGCGCGGCACCTGGCAGGCGCACCGGCTGCGGCTGGCACCCATGCCGGGCGAACTGTTGCCGCAACTCTCTTATCACCTCTACATCCCGTCGAAGGCCCATCGCGCTCCGTTACCGGTGGTGGTGGTGCTGCACGGCTGTCGCCAGACGCCGGATGACCTGGCCGCGGGCACGCGCCTGAACGCAATGGCCGAGCGCGACGGCTTTATCGTGGCCTACCCGCAACAGCCGCTGCGTCGCCAGGTGCAGCGCTGCTGGCAGTGGTTCGACCTGGGCGCGGCCGACGGCGGTCGCGAGGCGCAGGCCGTGGCCGCGCTGGTCGACGCGCTGGCGGCGCGCCACGACGTGCGCGAGCGCGAGATCTACCTGGCCGGCATGTCCGCCGGCGCGGCCATGGCCGCAGTGGTGGCGCTGCGCTACCCCGACAAGGTCGCCGCCGTGGCGCTCCATTCGGGCGTGGTCATCGGCGCGGCCGGCAACCCGCGCGCCGGCCTGCGCGCGATGCAGGAAGGCTCCGAGGCCGAGCCCGCCTTGCTGCTCGATGCCGCCGGCGTAACGCCGGGCGGCCCCGAGATGCCCGCACTGGTGATCCATGGTCTGGCCGACGACGCAGTGCATCCGGTCAACGGACGCCTGCTGGCGCGCCAGTTCCTGGCCTACAACGGCCTGGAAGACCGCCTCGCCGGCCGTACCGCGCGCTTCGAGCCGGGAAGTGACGTGCCGGGACGCTCGCATGAATATCGCTTTGGCCGCTGGCACCGCGACCTGGTGACGCTGGTCGAGGTGGAAGGCCTGGGTCACGCCTGGAGCGGCGGTGATGACCGCTACAGTTACCACAGCGAGATCGGGCCGGATGCGAGCACGATGATGTGGCAGTTTTTTCGGCAGTACCGGCGCTGAGCGGTGCCGCAGGGCCGCGCATGGATGCAATCATCCGGCTTCCGAGGCAGCCGCTCGGCGTCCCCGATGAATCGAAGGCGATCGCTGACGTTGCGGCGCTCGATGTGGCTGCTCTCTTCCTATACTTGTCCGTGTGAATTGCCACGGAGGGTAAATCGCCATGCAACTTGCTAACGCCGCTTTTGCTATCGCCATGCTTGTCCCGACCGGCGCAACGCTCGCCCAGGACGCTGTGAACGATGCCCAGATCGCCTCGATCGTCGTCACCGCCAATCAGGTGGATATCGACGCCGGCAAGCTGGCGAAAACCAAGGCGTCCTCAAAGGACGTCAAGGCCTTCGCGCAGCAAATGATCACGGACCATACGGGTGTCAATAAATCCGCGACTGCCCTGGTAAAGAAGCTGAAAGTGAAGCCGGAAGGCAATCCAACCAGCACCAGCCTCAAGTCGGATGGCGACAAGAATCTGAGCAAGCTGAAAGGCCTCAAGGGTGCCGAATTCGACAGCGCGTATATCGACAACGAAGTGACCTATCACCAAGCTGTGATCGACGCGATGGACAAGACGCTGATCCCCAGTGCCAAGAACGAAGAACTGAAATCGTTGCTGGTGAAGGTGCGTCCGGCGTTCGTCGCCCACCTAGAGCATGCCAAGCAAATCCAGGGTTCGCTGGAGAAGAAGTGACAGGGCGGCTGGTTCGCACAGGCAGCCGGGGCCGGTTGCCTGGCTGTTTGCCGTTGCTTGTCGTGGCATGGGGCTGCGCCAGCTGGCCGGCGTGCGGCCGGCCAGCCCTCCATCAGGTGGTGATGGAAGGCACTGCATACGTGCCGCAGACGCTCTCTGTTCGGCCCGGTGACGTCGTGGTGTGGGTAAATCGCGACCCGTTTCCGCATACCGTGACGGCGTCGGCCGGGGGCTTTGACTCGAACACCGTCGCGCCGGGCAAATCGTGGAGGTACACGGCGCGGAAGGCCGGCGTGTTCCCGTATCGGTGTACTCTGCATCCGACCATGACAGGCACGCTCAGCGTCAGGTCCGATGCGACGGCGGGTGGCAAATGACGCCAGCCTGAGCGGCGGTCATGCCGAGGATGGGGAATAGTGCTGCTCCAGATAGCGGACGCCGAAAGCCACAATATCCTGAGCCTCCAACAAATAGCAGTGCGCACATCCCACTTGGCCTTCGGTGTGCCGGCCCAAGGGTACGTAGGCCCTGGCTATTGTTTCCACCCCGTCGGGACGCCCTTCGAGGGCAAAGCAATCCAGAATCCCGTTTGAGTCGAAATCCTCTACGGCCTGCCAGACGGTTTGGCCGTCCGCGTCTCGAAGGGGCATCTCATAGGTGATGCGGCGCTTGCCGGGGATTTCGGCAATGGCCTCGGCATAATGCAGGACGGTAACAGAATCGAGGCCAGCGCCAAGAAGCAGGACTTTGCCTCCATCATCAACGAAGCGCTCGAGTGGAGAGCCTTTGCCAAAGGCCTCACCAAGCCGATGGGGCTCTGTCAGATATCTTGCGCGCGGCCCAAGCGCAACCATGGATGCATCAGGATGGGCACTTCGCATTGCACCCGGTGAGGCGGCAAGGTAGTGATTGAGAAGGCCGAAGCCGCGATAGGTTCCTGCTGTTGCGGGATCGAATGGCGGCCAGCTGCGCCGGTCATCTTCAGTCATCTGCGCACCGTTCAGCGTCTCTTCGTAGGGTGAGCGATCCCATGACGCATAGCTCATCAGCGTGCCTTCCGGTCCAACGGCCGCGCGAAGTGCTGCAACAATGGCGACAGCGCCCCCCTCGACGGGACCTATAGCCCTGAGCGAGGCATGTACCATCACAACGTCGCCTGCATGAACCCCGAGCGAGCGGAGTTCGCAAGAGATTGTTGTTTGGCTTCGCATGTTTTAGTGGCCTCTCCGTCTTGAAGAGAAATGTGTTGATGTTGTGGCTGCCGCCCACGATGCCGATGGTTTATCCGTCGGCCTTGGCGTTGGCGAGCACCGCCGTGCGCATTTATTGG
>JABFVP010000166.1 GCA_013362725.1 Cupriavidus sp. | reverse complement strand
GATCGCATCCGGCTCTCCTTGGCGCGGGCGCTTACAGCGAGGCCCGCAACTGGCCCAGCCAGCTCTGGTTCAGCGTGACGCGGGCCCAGCGGCCCATGCCGCAGTGCCCGGATTGCGCAGGCGCTGCTGCCGTTGCCGTGCCTGCGGTGGCGGGCGCGGCCGCGCTGCCGGACGCCGCGCCGGCCTTGGCCGGCAGATTGCCCAGCGGGCGGTCGAGCTTGGCGATCACGTAGATCTCGTTCTTCTCGATCGGCGGGAACGGCACGAAGTAGCGTGCCTGGTCGCCGTCCGGCGCACGCGGCAGCACCTCGGCCACCGAGGCCGGCAGCGCCGTGGGCACGCCGTCGACCTGCACGTTCAGGCGCGCACCGGGCAGCAGGTTGTCGCTGAGGCTGCGCGGGAAGACCGCCACCACGCGCGTCTGCGCGCAGTTGCTGGCGCGCGCCAGCGTGGCGCCGGCGGCGACGCGCATGCCCGGCTGCGCGATCAGGTCTTCGATGGTGCCGGGCTCGGGCGAGCGGATCTCCAGGTTGGACAGCCGGTCGATGCGTTCCTGCTCGGTGGCGATCATTTCATCGACGGACTTGCCATAGGCTTCCAGCTGCTCCAGCTCGGCAGTCAGCTGTGCCGCTTCCGCGCCCAGCACCTGGCGGCGCTGCGCGAGGGTGGCGCTGGGGCCGTCGGTGGACGAGGCATAGACCTTGTTGCGCGAGGCCTGGCTTTCGCCGATGGCGTTGTCGAGCTCGGCCTTGGCCGCAGCCTTGGCGTTGGACAGCATCGACAGCTGGTAGCGCGAGGCATTGGTGTAGGCCTCGCTGACCGCGCCGGCCCACTGCATTCCCTGGTTGCGGTTGACCACTTCCTGCTGCTGGTCTTCCTGGGCCTTGGCCGACGCCAGCCGCGCTTCCAGCGCGCGTACGCGCGCGGCATGCTCGCGTTGCGCGGCGCTGTTGTAGCGCTGCAGGTCCTGGTCGGTGGCGGCCATCAGGCGGCGGTTGCTTTCCAGCCGCGCCTTGGCCGAGTCATAGCGCTGCTGGTTGTCGAGCTTCTTGCCGGTCAGGTCAACCAGCAATGAACGATCGATGTTGGGGTTCTGCACCACCATCAGCGCCTGGTTGGCGGTGAAAGGCTGGCCCGCGGCCACCATCTGCTTCATCACCACGCCTTCCACTGGCGAGGTCACCAGGCTGACGGGACTGTTCACCACCGCGCGTTCCGACGAGCGTGTAAACACATTTGGAAACATGATCGTCAGCACGGCCCAGATGATGAACAGCACCACGCCGTAGCCCGCCATGCGCGGCACGATATGCCACAGCGGCACGGCGACCGGCTGCGGGCGCTGCACCAGCCCGTCGCCCTGGGATTGGCGCAGCGGGGCAGGGGTCAGTGAGTGGGGGCGCGGTGGCGGGTTGTTGCGCTGGTCGGCCATGGTGTTGTTCTCCGGCAAGCAAAGTCAAAAAGCATCCCCGCCGGCATCCGGCGCATGGATGCCGGGCGAGCGTATCCGTCAGGCAAGCGTGTGGCGTCGCGCAAGGGCTGTCGCGCGTGGCCCGGCTTGCAAGTCCCCAATTCAGCTTGTTGTCTGCAGCACGCGCGATGTGGCTGGGCCGTATCGGCGCACTTTGCAATCGGACCGACATACCGCATGCAGCGGCGCGCAGCCCGTGGAATTGCCCGGCTTTATCCAGGCAGAGTTGAACAATGGCCAGTCACTGGCCAAGACTTGGCGGCCCGCTGAAGCAAAGATTCACGCACTCAGGCCGCCGCAGGTGAGTTAAGGCTAGTCAGTTGCCCCTTCGCTTGCTGTAAGAATGTGTAAGAGGAGGCTGTAGCACTGCTTAACGCGCCATGGAGACGAGAGCGCAGAAGGGGGTTGCGCAGCGTCTCTATTCGTCGCTGCCGAGCGGCGGCGAGATATGCTCCAGCGGGCGGCGTTCGGCATCGATGCCGAAGCGCAACGCCAGCAGCCCGGCCACGATCACCAGCACCGCGCCGAAGCCGTAGCCCGCCGCCACCGCTGCGCGGCTGCCGCTCTCGATCAGCGCGCCCAGCAGCAGCGGCGCGATAAAGCCACCGGTGCCGGTGCCCACGGCGTAGAACACCGAGATCGCCAGCGCGCGCATTTCCAGCGGAAACACCTCGCTCGCTGTCAGGTAGGCGGAACTGGCCGCGGCCGAGGCGAGGAAGAACACCGCGGACCAGCACAGCGCCTGCGTGCGCGCATCGAGCCAGCCGTGCACGAAGGCCCAGCCCGTCAACGCCAGGCCGATGCCGGACAGCACGTAGGTGGAGGCAATCATGCGCCGGCGCCCGACGTGGTCGAACAGCGGGCCCAGCAGCAGCGGCCCCAGCGCGTTGCCGAGCGCGAACGGAAAGATATACAGCGCCACGCGCGCCTCCGGCACGCCGTAGAAGCGCGACAGCACCAGCGCATAGGTGAAGAAGATCGCGTTGTAGAAGAAGGCCTGCGCCACCATCAGCGCCAGCGTGATCAGGCTGCGCTGGCGAAAGCGCCGCAGCAGCAGGCGCATGACCTCGCCCACGCCGGGCGCGGCGCGGTGGCGCATTGCCAGCGCCGCGCAATCGGGCGATACCGGCGGCAGCGGCCCATGGCTGGCGCGCACTTCGGCCTCGATCGCCGCGATGATGCGCTCGGCCTCGTCCAGCCGGCCGTGCGTGGCAAGCCAGCGCGGGCTCTCGGGCACATGCCGGCGCACCAGCACGATCGCCACCGCAAGCACCGCGCCGAGCGCGAAGCAGGCGCGCCAGCCCCACACCGGGCCCAATACACGCGCATCCAGCAGCACCAGGCTGAGCCCTGCGCCCAGCGCCGCGCCCAGCCAGAAGCTGCCGTTGATGGCGAGGTTCACGCGTCCCCTGACGCGCGCCGGAATCAGTTCATCGATGGCCGAATTGATGGCGGCATACTCGCCGCCAATGCCCAGGCCGGTGCAGAAGCGGCAGGCGGCAAAGAAGGCGAAGTCGGGCGCGAACGCGGTCGCCAGCGTGGCCACCATGTAGACCGCGAGCGTGGCCAGGAACAGCCGCTTGCGCCCGAGCCGGTCGGCCATGCGTCCGAACACCAGCGCACCCAGCACCGCGCCGGCGATGTAGAGCGAGCCCGACCAGCCCACCTGGGTCGCGCTCAACCCCAGCGTATCGGGACGCTCCAGCACCGCGCCGACCGAGCCGACCAGCGTCACCTCCAGGCCGTCGAGGACCCACGCAATGCCCAGTGCGATCGCCACGCGCCAGTGCCAGCGCGACCATGGCAGGCGGTCGAGCCGCCCGGGAATGTCGGTGCGGAAGCTGGTGTCGGCAGGCGGGCCGACGAGGGCGGTATCGGTTGGCATCGCCAACCAGTATAGGAAACGGGTACTGCGGCGTCGAAGTGCCGCGGCCTCAGCGGTAGAGCACGGTCGGCAGCCAGAGGCCGATGCCGGGGAAGATGTAGAGCAGCACCAGCGCGACCAGCTGGATGCCCATGAACGGCAGCATGCCGCCGAAGATCTGGTTAAGCGTGACATGGGGCGGCGCCACGCCCTTCAGGTAGAACGCCGCCATCGCCACCGGCGGCGACAGGAATGCGGTCTGCAGGTTCAGCGCCACCAGCAGTCCGAAGAACAGCGGATCGATGCCGAAGTTGTCCAGCAGCGGGATAAAGACCGGCATGAAGATGATGATGATCTCGGTCCATTCCAGCGGCCAGCCCAGCAGGAAGATGATGAGCTGGGCCAGGATCATGAACTGCACCGGCGACAGGTTCATCGACAGCACCCACTGCTCGACCAGCGCCTGCCCGCCCAGCAGCGCGAACGCAGCCGAGAAGATCGACGAGCCCACGAACAGCCAGCACACCATGGCGCTGGTCTTGGCGGTCAGCAGCACCGATTCCTTGAGCACGCCGAAGTGCAGCTGGCGGTAGGCGGCGGCCAGCAGCGCGCCGCCGAGCGAGCCGACCGCGGCGGCCTCGGTAGGCGTGGCCAGCCCGAACACGATCGAGCCCAGCACCGCCAGGATCAGCAGTGCCAGCGGGAAGAACGACGTCAGCAGCATCTTGAAGATTTCCACCCGCGCAAAGCTGAAGCGCCAGTAGAAATACACCAGCAGCACGCCCACCACCGCCAGCGTGATCCAGAACCAGCGCGGCGCCGCGACGGTCGCGGCGGCAGGTGTCGATGGCGCCCGGGCGTCGTCTGCGGTGGCGGCGGGCGTGGCGGACGTGGC
>JABFVP010000134.1 GCA_013362725.1 Cupriavidus sp. | reverse complement strand
AGGCGCTGTGCCCGGCGGGCGGCGCCGACGTGGTGTTCGACCCGGTCGGCGGCGACCTGTTCGATGCCTCGCTGCGCTGCGCGGCGCCGGGCGCGCGGCTGTTGTCGATCGGCTATGCCAGCGGCCGCATCCCGTCGGTGCCGGCCAACCTGCTGCTGGTGAAGAACCTGGCGTTGATCGGCTTCAACTATGGCTACTACATCGGCTGGGGCCTGACCGACGAGCGCCGGCGCTTTGCGCCGCGGGTGCAGGCCCTGGTCGCCGAGATCATGCAGGCGGCCGCCAGCGGCCGGCTGGCGCCGCCGGTGCTGCAGCACTTTGCGCTGGGCGACTGGCTCGACGCGGTCGACACCACCATGTCGCGCCGTGCCGTCGGCAAGGTCATGCTGGATATCTGAACGGAGCCAACTTATGAACGATGTCATGCACGATACAGCAGCGACGACCGAGGACGACGCCATGTTCGACGGCCTGACCGTGCTCGACCTGAGCCAGGGCATCGCCGGCCCGTACTGCGGGCTGATGCTGCGCCAGCAGGGCGCGCGCGTGATCAAGGTCGAGCCGCCCGGCGGCGACTGGTCGCGGCAGATGGGGCGCATCCGCGCCGGCCAGACCGCGATCGCGGTCGCCTGCAACGCGGGCAAGGAAAGCGTGGTGCTGGATGCGCGCAGCGCCGACGGCCGCGCCGCCATCGGCCGGCTGGCGCAGCGCGCCGACGTGGTGATACAGAACTTCCGTCCCGGCGTGGCCGAACGCATGGGCGTCGGCTACGAGGCCCTGGCCGCGCATAACCCGGCGCTGGTCTATGTCTCGATCTCGGGCTATGGCCATGCCGGGCCGCTGGCGCACCGGCCGGCGGTGGATACCACGATGCAGGCCTACAGCGGGCTGATGCACCTGAACCGCGATGGCGCCGGCCAGCCGCGCCGCATCGCCTTCTTCATGGTCGACCTGGCCACCGGGATGTACGCGGCGCAGCAGGCGTCGGCGGCGTTGTACAAGGCCGCGCGCAGCGGCCGCGGCCGCCATGTGCGGCTGTCGCTGCTCGAGACCAGTGCCGCGCTGCAGTCCTACCTGATGATTGACGACGCGATGTTCCCCGACGCCGAGCTGGTGGCGGCCAACGCGCCGACCGGGCTGTTCGAGGCGGCCGATGGCACGCTGTACCTGAGCATGCTCAACGACGCGATGTTCCTGCGCCTGGCCCGGCTGCTGGGTTGCGACGACTGGCTTGCCGATGCCACGCTGCACAGCAGTGCAGGGCGGCTGCCGCGCGCGGCGGAACTCGGCCGGCGTGTGGCACAGGCGCTGGCCGCGCAGCCGCTGGCGCACTGGGAGGCGCTGCTGACCGAGCACGATGTGCTGTTTGCCCGCGTCGGCCATGCGCGCGAGCTGCTGCAAAGCGCGCAGTGCGCACAGGCGGGCGTGTTCGGCCGGTTGCCGCTGGCAGGGATAGGCGAGGTGCCGTGGGCCAACCTGCCCGGCATGGCGGGACGAGGGGGGCCGGCAGGGACTGCGCCCACGCTTGGCCAGCATACCGGGGCGGTGCTGGCGGAGTTCGGCATCGGCGCCTGAAGCGTCGCCGCAAAAGAAAAACGGACGGTGCGCGATTGCGTACCGTCCGTGTTCCCTTGTGCGTTGGTAGGCTCGATTGGACTCGAACCAACGACCCCCACCATGTCAAGGTGGTGCTCTAACCAGCTGAGCTACGAGCCTAGCGAAGGCGCGAATTATAGAGAGCCCTTTACGATTGCGCAAGCACCCCACGCGAATTTTTGCGTGGGTGACTGGCGCGGCGCGTCAGGTGGCGGCGATGCGGTCGCGCAGTTCGCGCTTGAGCACCTTGCCGATGGCGCTGCGCGGCAGGATCTCCACCTCATGGATCGCGGCCAGCCGCTGGGTCTTGCCCAGCCGCTCATTGGCCCACGCCAGCACCTCTTGCGCGCTGGCGCCGCCGTCGGCTCGCAGCGCGACAAAGGCCACCGGGGTCTCGCCCCAGCGCTCGGACGGCACGCCGACCACCGAGACGTCGGACACCGCCGGATGCTCGCGCACCACCGCCTCGAGGTCGCTCGGGTAGATGTTGAATCCGCCCGAGATGATCATGTCCTTCTTGCGGTCCAGCAGCACCAGGAAGCCGTCCTCGTCGAAGCGGCCGATATCGCCGGTGCGGATAAAGCGCTGGCCCTGCGCATCATGCCATTCGGTCTCGGCGGTCTTCGCGGGCTGGTTGTGGTAGCCGTTCATCATCGCCGCCGAACGGCCCACCACTTCGCCGGTGCTGCCGGTCGGCAGCTCGCGGCCGGCCTCGTCGATGATGCGCACGTCGGCGCCGGTGGCCGGGCGGCCGACGGTGTGCAACTTGTGCGGGAACTGGTCGGCGAACAGCAGGCAGCCGCCGCCGCCCTCGGTCATGCCATAGAGCTCGGTCAGCGCGCCAGGCCAGCGCCGCAGGATCTCGGCCTTCAGCGCCGGGCTGCACGGCGCGCTGGTGCAGAACTTGTGCCGGAAGGCGGACAGATCGTGCTGGTCGAACGCCGGATGCGCCAGCAGGCGCTGGTACTGCACCGGCACCAGCATGGTGTGCGTGACGCGATGCCGCTGCGCCAGCGCCAGGTACTGGCCCGCATCGAACTTGGCCATCAGGATGGCGGTGCCGCCGAGCCCGATGGTGGGAAAGAAGCTGGCCAGCGTGGTGTTGGAATACAGCGGCGTCGACAGCAGCGTGACCGCGTGCGTGCCATAGCCGGTGGCGGCGCCGCGCGACACATGGGCCCAGCGCATGCCGTGCGATTGCACGATGCCCTTGGGCGTGCCGGTGGTGCCGGACGAATAGATGATGTTGAGCGGCAGCTCCGGACGGATCTCGGGTTCCGTCACCGGCGTGCCGGCGGGGGCGAGCCAGTCCGTGTATGGCCGGCCCGCGTCGCTGTCGTCCAGCGTGACCAGGGGCGTGTCGGCCAGTCTGGCCCGCAACGGCGCCAGCACGTCGGCGACGCTGGCGTCGGTGAACACGATGCGCGCACCCGCGTCGGCGATCATGCCGGCCAGGCTGTCGGGCGTGGACGACGGCGCCAGCGGCGCGACCACCACGCCGGCGCGCACGGCGCCCAGGTACACCGCGGCGTATTCGATCGACGACGCGGCGCAGATGGCGATGGCGTCGCCGGCCCGCACGCCGTCGCGCGCCAGCGCCGCGGCAATGCGGTCCATGGCGGCGTCGAGCCCGGCGTAGTCGAGCACGCGCTCGTCGTGCATCAGCGCGCGTTGCGCGGGGCGCTGCGCGGCGTGCTCGCGCACGAGCACGGACATGGTGGTGAAGGGGCGTTGGAGCGGAGTCGGTTGGGTCATGTCGGGCAGTGTTGGTGGATGCGGCAAGCCTTACTGGATCTGCGCGCCGGAGTCCTTCACCACCTTGCTCCAGCGGCTGATCTCGGCGTCGATATGGCTGCGCAGCGCGGCGGGCGTCGAGCCCACCGGCTCATAGCCGTTGGCTGCCAGCGTGGCCTTCAGCTCCGGCTGGCGCAGCACGGTGGCAATCTCGGTGCTGAGCCGGTCGATCACGGGCTGCGGCGTGCCGGCCGGCGCCAGCATCGCGTACCAGCCGGTAATGCTGATGCCGGGCACGCCGGCCTCGGCCAGCGTCGGCACCTCGGGGGCGACCGCGGCGCGCTGGCTGCCGGTGACGGCGAGCGCGCGCAGCTTGCCGCTCTTCACGTGCGGCAGCGTGGTCGAGATGCTGTCGAAGGTCAGCTGGACTTCGCCTGACAGCATCGCAGTCACCACCTGGGCGCTGCCCTTGTACGGCACGTGGGTCATCTTGATGCCCGCCACGGAGTCGAACAGTTCGCCCGCCAGGTGGCCGGTATTGCCGTTGCCCGCCGAGGCAAAGGTCAGCTTGCCGGGCGCGGCCTTGGCCTCGGCGATCAGCTCCTTCACATTGGTGGCCTGCAGCGACGGGCTGCCTGCAAGGATCATCGGCAGGTTGGCCACCAGCGATACCGGCGCGAAATCCTTGCGCGTGTCGTAGGGCAGCCGCGGATACAGGCTGGTGTTGATGGCATGCGCGGCCAGCACCATGATCAGCGTGTAGCCGTCGGGTTTGGCGCGCGCCAGCGCCTGGCTGGCGATGGTGCCGCCGGCGCCCGGCCGGTACTCCAGCACCACCGGCTGGCCCAGCCGCTCCTGCAGCTTCGCGGCGACGGGGCGCGCCAGCAGGTCGGCGCTGCCGCCGGGCGGGTAGGGGATCA
>JABFVP010000121.1 GCA_013362725.1 Cupriavidus sp. | reverse complement strand
TGGTCGCGCGCCGGTACGGCGTGGCCGGTGCGGTCCACCAGCGCGCGGGTCAGCTGCGTGCGCAGGCGCGGGATCAGCGTCGGATCCAGCGCCAGCGGCGCGCGCGCGTCCGGCTCGGGCTGGCGGATCACGACCGCGCTGTCCTCGTAAAGCGAGACTGCGTAGGCGCCATGGTCAAGGTCGAAGGCCTGCTGCGTGGCGACTGCGGCCAGCGCGACCTGGCGCAGCCGCGCGAACTCGGTCGGCAGCCCCGCGCCCCAGGCCCGGCGCGTGGCGTCGGCGGCCAGCAGGTGGTAGTCCTTGCGCACGGCCTCGACATGGACGCCGGCCGCGCCGGTGCGGCGCAGGGCCTCGACGTCGGGGTCGCGCGACGGGGCCGCGACGGCGGCGCGCAGATGGTAGCGGATGCTGAGCGCGGTCCGGCGCACGAACGAGGCTTCGTTATGCAGCCGCTGCGACACCGTGCCGACATACTGCGCGACCTGGCTGCGCCGGTGGTCCAGGTGCTGGTCCGTCGCCAGCCCGGCCAGCAGCGTGCCCGCGCACAGCACGACGGCGATCAGCGCCGCGATGGTCACCGAGTACAGGTGCTGCTGCCGGCGGGCGTGGTAGGCCAGCGCGTCGAAGGTACCGGCCAGGGTGTCACGGGTGCGGTCGGGGTCTTGCTGCATGGCCCGGGGGTCAGATCAACCCGCTTTCATAGGCATAGCGGATCAGGCCGGTATTGGTCTGCACCCCCAGCTTGCGCATGGCCACGGTCTTCTGGCTGGAGATGGTGCTGACCGAGCGGCCCAGCTTGGCGGCGATCTCGGTCAGCTGCGCGCCCTGCGCATAGAGCCGGATGACCTCTAGCTCGCGCTGGGTCGGCTCCCGCGCCGGCGTGCCGGGCAGCGCCGCGCGCTGCAGCACCGCGTGCACCGCCGGCGAGCAGAAGCAGCCGCGGCCGAACGCAGCGTGGGCGCAGGCGCGCACCACTTCTTCGAGCGGGTCTTCCTTGCTGACGAAGCCGCGCACGCCCAGCTTGATCGCGCGGCGCACGATGGCGGCATTGGAGCGGGCGCTGATCACCACCACCCGCGTCGACGGATGGCGCCGCGCCAGCCGGCCGAGCAGGTTGAAGCCGTCCAGCGAGGCATCGCCGTGGCCCATGCAGAAATCGGTGATGGCGATATCGGCCGGGTGCCGCGCCAGCGTGCCGAGCAGCTCGGTGCCGTTGCGGCATTCGGCGCTGATCTGGACGCGCGCGCTGCGCTGCAGGCAATCGCGCAGCGCGGCCACCACCACCGGGTGGTCGTCGGCCAGGGCAACGCGCAGGACTTGGTCGTTCATGGGCAATCTCCGGGTGAGACGGCAACCGGTTCCGGCTGCTGGCGCCGTGCGGTGGCGTCATCACAAGACTCGGATTCTGGCCAGATTCCACGCCTCGCTGAATCGGAATTCGGCTAGTTCACGGAGGCCGCGGGATCGCGCAGCCAAGCGGATCCGGCCAATGCAATGGCGTCTCCGCAAGATAAGCGGCAGGCCGCGCCGGCCTGACCCGGGTTTGTGCAGGATTCCGGCCCTTGTCTCGCGATACAGCCATTGCGGGAGATCAATGCACGGCAAAGTGCGGCGGTGGCGACATCACTGGCCACACACGCCAACCGCATGCCGGCGCAGCGAAATTTTGGCGCTTGGCGGCGCGGACCGCTGTCCTAGAATGAAGCTGACACGCGCCCCGCGGCGTGTGCACCGCGTGGGGGAATGCCATGCCCGTCTATCAATACCGCTGCGAGAAGTGCGGCCATGTGTTCGAAAAAACCGAACATCTCGCGGAACATGCCTCTGCCCATCCGCCGTGCCCGAATTGCGGCAGCCAGTCCGTGCAGCACGCACCGGCGCCGTTCGTGGCGGTGACCCAGCGCAAGAGCTGAGTCTCGAACAACAAGATCCCAGGAGGATGCGCACGCGCCGCCGGCAGGATACCGGGGCGCGTGCCGCTTCATGCGTGGCGCCTGCAGTGCCACGCGCGTTCGCGCTGCGCGCAAGCGGCGATCTCAACCTTGACGGAGGATGCCATGGCAACGAGACCGTTCACTGAATTTCCCGCCGACGAGCAGCAGCAGGTCGTGGACGCATGCAGGCATGTCGGGCTGGCGGCGGAGATGTTCGACATTACCGACGAGAGCGATGACGCTGGCGCGCGGCGCGTCAGCGTGCGCCGCGTCGGCACCGACAAGACCAGCGTCTATGAAGCCGGCGCCGGCACGGCATGGATGGAAGAGTTCGAGAGCGACCTCGAATGCGGCCTGTACGGGCCGGTCACGGTATAGCGGCGGTGCCGGCGCGGCTCAGTGCCTGCCACGCTCGCCGGTGCGCGACACCACCGACGCGCCGGCGATCAGCTCCTTGAGCAGCGCCAGCGAGGCGGCGCCGCCGGTGCGGTAGGGATCGAGCTCGGCGCGCGCGGAGAACTTGAGCAGGGTGGCGGTATTGAGCCGCGCCGCATTGACCTGCCCCATCGCCCAGCCGGCAAAATCGCGCGTGCAGGTTTCCTCGAAATGCAGCAGGGTCACGTCGTGGTGGCGCGGATCGCGCGCGATCGACTGGAACAGCTGCGACACCTCCTGCCGGTCGCCTTCCAGCGCCTGCAGGAAGATGCCGTTGCCATGACACAGCACGCCGGTGATGCCGTGGCGCGGATTGCGTTCCAGGCTGGCGGACAGGATGGCATCGAGCAGGGCGGCATCGATGGCCTGGCGGGCACGGCTGGCATAGAGCAGACGGACTAGCATGGTGGTGGCGCTCCGGTAATGGCGCTCCGTGGTGGCGGCCGGGCCCGGGCAGTCAGCCGCGGTTATGGTTCAGCAGCGTGAGGAATTCGCGGCGCAGGCTGTCGTCCTTCAGAAACGAGCCGCGCATCACGCTGTTGGTCATCTTGGCGTCGGTGTCGCGCACGCCGCGCCAGTGCATGCAGAAGTGCTCGGCCTCCATCACGATGGCGAGGCCGTCGGGACTCATCTTTTCCTGCAGCAGGTCGGCCACCTGCGCCACCGCCTCTTCCTGGATCTGCGGGCGGCACATGATCCATTCGGCCAGCCGCGCGTACTTGGACAGCCCGATCAGGTTGGAATGCTGGTTCGGCATCACCCCGATCCACAGCTTGCCGATGATCGGGCACAGGTGGTGCGAGCAGGCGCTGCGCACGCGCAGCGGGCCCACGATCATCAGCTCGTTGAGCTGGCCGACGTTGGGGAATTCCGTCACCGGCGGGGCCTTGGCATAGCGGCCGGCGAAGATTTCCTTCAAATACATCTTGGCCACGCGGCGCGCGGTTTCCTGCGTGTTGTGGTCGTTGTCGACGTCGATCACCAGCGCCCGCAGCACGTCCTGCAGCCGGGCCTGGACTTCGGCCTGCAACTGCTCCATTTCACCGGGCTCGATATAGCGCGCGATATTGTCGTTGGCGTGGAAGCGCTCCTGCGCGGCCTCCAGCCGCGCGCGGATGCGGGCCGAGACATTGCCGGCGGGATGGCCAGCCATTTCGCCGGCGTTGCTGTCCTTGGCGCGGTGCGCTGCGTCCTTGCTGTTCATGGATGAGGGCGGTGAGTGCGTGAATGACTGCGCAGCGGATGTGTGCCGGATTCACTATATGGCAGATGCCGTGGCCTCACAACCTGCGCGGTGGCTGGGGAAGGACGGTGACTTGGGCCGGATACGCCACAACCGATGCGCTTTCCATGAAGAGTTCGTGACATCGCTCAAGCCCGCTACGCACGGCGCCGACAAGGCCACATAATGTCTGCACAACACCAGGCAACCCGTTGCAGGTTGCCGGCCCCCGGCCGCGGCCAAGCGCGGCTTCACGCTTTGTCGGGATCCACCTCATCATGCCGATCGCCTTTCCGTGCAGCAGCCTGATGTTGCTCCATGTGGTGACAGTGCCGGTACCGGCGACGCCGGTGGAAACCGGCGTGGCGGAACACCATGCCAGTGCCGTGCGCCACGGCGCGGTCGGACTGCGCCGACCCTTGGCGCCGGCACCGCGCAGCCCCGCGGCGCAGGTTAGCCCCGATCGCTGAGGCCGGCGGCCTAAAGCAGCAGCAGCGCCAGCGCCGGCAGCATGGCCGCCGGCATCACCACCGCGCCCACGCGCAGGAACTGGCCGGCGCTGACCATATGCCCCTCGCGCCGCAGCGCCGTGAGCCACAGCAGCGTGGCAAGGGAGCCGGTGACCGACAGGTTGGGGCCAAGGTCGATGCCGACCAGCACCGCCCCGCTGACCGCGTGCGAGGCCTGCCCGGCCGCCAGCGCTGAAGCCGAGATCAGCCCGGCCGGCAAGTTGTTGACGACGTTGCCCGCCAGCGCCACCACCGCGCCCACGCCCAGCAGCGCCAGCGCGCCGCCGTCGCGCGAAGCCGCCGCGACCGCGTCGGCAAGCTGGCGGATCACCACGGTCTGCTCCAGCGCCGCCACCAGCACGAACAGCCCGGCCACCATCGGCAGCACGCTCCACGACACCTCGCGCAGCGTCGGCCACAGCAGTTCGCGCCGGGTGGCGCAGACCAGCAGCAGCGTGGCCACGCCCGCGGCGCAGGTGGGCCAGCCCAGCGCGTTGCCGCGCAGCGAGGCCACCAGCAGGATCAGCCCGGTCAGCACGATGCCCAGCGCGCTCAGCCACGCCTGGCGCGACAGCGGCGGCACCGGCGCGTCAGCGGCGATGGGCTCGGCCAGCGCCGCGCGCTGGGTCCACCACAGTGCCGCCAGCGTGGCCAGGATCGCGGCCGCCGACGGCAGCGCGAAGCTCGCCAGCCAGCCGGCCAGCGGCGGCATGCGCTCGCCGAAGATCACCAGGTTGGCCGGGTTGGAGATCGGCAGCACGAAGCTGGCCGCATTGGCGATGAAGGCGCAGGCGTACAGGTAGGGCAGCGGCTGGCGCACGCGCGCGGCGCGGGTCGCGGCCAGCACCGCGGGCGTCAGCACCACCGCGGTGGCGTCGTTGGACATGAACGCCGTCACCAGCGTGCCGAAGCCGTACACCAGCAGAAACAGCCGCGGCGCCGAGCCGCGCGCCTGGCGCACCGCGAGCGCGGCGACGTGGTCGAACAGGCCGGTCTTGCGGGCCAGTTCCGAGATCAGCATCATGCCGGCCAGGAACAGGTACACGTCGTAGCCGCGCAGCACCGCGGCGAAGGCCTCGGGCAGCGCCATCAGGCCGGTGGCGCACAGCAGCAGGGCGCCGCCGGCAGCCCAGAAGGCTTCGGGCAGGCGGAAGGGGCGGAACAGGACGCCAGCGGTGGTCAGCGCGGCGACCGACCAGATCAGCAGCGGGCTGTGGCTGGACATCGGGTACGGGACGGAAATCGGGAAAGCCGCAAGTCTACAGCGGGTTGTCGGCCGGCGCCGGCGGTGTGGCGGCGCCTGGCACCGCGCTGGTGACCGGGGTGGGGGTGGCCGCAGCCGCCGCAGACGCCTGGGCGGGGCCGCCAAGGTTGCTCGCGACCGGATCCGTCAGCGGCTGGCTGGCCCGCGCCGCGGGGGGCGCCGGCGGCGGGAAGCCGATCGCGGCGATGCCCTGGCTGCCGTCGGCATGCTCCGCGTACATCCAGTCGCCGCCCGCCTGCACCAGGCCGGCGGGCGCCTGCACGCCAGCCTCCGGCACGCCGGCCAGGCGGCCTTCCATGTAGGCTGCCCACACCGGCAACGCGGTGGTGGCGCCGAACTCGTGCTCGCCCAGGCTGCGGTTGTCGTCATAGCCCATCCACGCCACCGTGACCACGCCGCCGCCATAGCCGGCGAACCAGCCGTCGACCGAGTCGTTGGTGGTGCCGGTCTTGCCAGCCACG
Organism: Cupriavidus sp.; assembly: GCA_013362725.1. Classification (GTDB taxonomy): domain Bacteria; phylum Pseudomonadota; class Gammaproteobacteria; order Burkholderiales; family Burkholderiaceae; genus Cupriavidus. The sequence goes on along the minus strand of JABFVP010000121.1, from coordinate 8,629 downwards.
TCGTCGCGGCGCAGGTAGCGGCGCACGCCGGTGCCGGTGCCGGTGTCGACCACGCTGCGCAGCAGGCTGTCCATCACGAAGGCGTTGCGCGCGCTGATCACGGGCGGCGGCGCGGCGCGTTCCTGCGCATCCTGCGCGGCGCTGAACAGCACGTTGCCGTCGCTGTCGGTGATGCGCTCGATCAGGTAGGGCTCCACGCGGTGGCCGCCGTTGGCGAATACGCCATAGGCCGCGGCCAGGCGCAGCGGCGAGGTGGTGCCGGTGCCCAGCGCCAGCGGCAGGTAGCGCGGCAGCCGTTTGGGCGAGAAGCCGAAGCGGCTGGCGAACTCCACCGCATACGGGATGCCAATTGCCTGCAGCGTGCGGATCGCGGGCAGGTTGCGCGATTCGGCCAGCGCCTGGCGCATGCTGATGGGGCCGACAAAGCGCCCGTCGTCGTTGGACGGCTGCCAGCGGGACCCGGCCGGCAGCGGCGCGTCGTTGATCAGCGTGCCGGGCGACACGCCGCGCTCCAGCGCCGCGGCATAGACGAAGGGCTTGAAGGTCGAGCCCGGCTGGCGCAGCGCCAGGGTGGCGTGATTGAAGCGGCTGGCGGCAAAATCGGCGCCGCCGACCATGGCCTCGATCGCGCCGGTGCTGGTGTCGAGCGACACCAGCGCGGCTTGCGGCCCTTGCGACAAGTCCTTGACGAACTTGGGGTGGCGGCGCGCGTAGCGCTCCAGCCCGCCGTGCACGGCATCGTGGGCCAGGGTCTGGCGCATCGACGACACCGTGGTGTAGACCTTCAGGCCGCGCGTGTAGGCGTCGTCGCCGAAGCGCTCGCGCGCGAGCTGGCGCGCCAGCTCCGCCACGTACTCCGCATGGCCGGCAAAGCTGCCGGGGCTGTCGTCGCTGATGGCCAGGCGCGCGGCGCGGGCTTCGCGGTAATCGTCCTGGCTGATCATGCCCAGCGCCAGCATGCGCCCAAGCACATACTCCTGGCGCCGCTTGGCGCGCGCGAAATTGACCACCGGGTTCACCGCCGAAGGCGCCTTCGGCAGGCCCGCCAGCATCGCGGTCTCGGCCAGCGACAGCGCCGCCAGCGGCTTGCCGAAGTACGCATGCGCGGCGCTGCCGAAGCCATAGGCATGCTCGCCCAGGTAGACCTGGTTCATATACAGCTCGAGGATGCGGTCCTTGGGCAGCGCGCGGTCAATGCGCCAGGCCAGCAGCATCTCGTACCATTTGCGCGCCAGCGTCTTCTCGCGCGACAGGTAGAAGGCGCGCGCCACCTGCATGGTGATGGTGGAAGCGCCCTGGGCGTAGCCCTGGCCGAGGTTGGCCAGCGCGGCGCGGAACACGCCGGGGATGTCGATGCCCTGGTGCTGGTAGAACTGGTCGTCCTCGGCCGCGAGCAGCGCCTGCACCATTTGCCGCGGGATCTGCTCGAAGGGAATGAACTCGCGGTGCTCGCTGCCGAACTCGCCGATCTGGACGTTGTCGCTGGTGTAGATGCGCAGCGGCACATCCGGCCGGTAGTCGCGCAGTGCATCGACGGGGGGAAGCTGCCGCAGGCTGACCACGGCGGCAAAACCGGCCAGCAAGGCACCGGCGGCAGCCAGCGCCAGTGCGGCGCCGCCTGCCTTGACTGCAAATTTTTTCATGGGCCGCATTTTACCTGCTGCAACCGACCGACCCGGCGGCCGGCTCAGCGGTTGGCCGCCAGCGGCAGCGGATTGCCCAGCTCGTCATGGTCGACCGGCTGCGGCGGCGAGACCTCCGGCGCAGCCGGCCGCGGTGCCAGCTCCGGCTGGACCGCGGCCACGCGCAGGCGCGCCTGGCTGTGCTGGCGCGCGAATTCGCACAGCGAGAGCCAGGTTTCCTCGCGTTCGATGATGGTGAAGTGATCGGTATCCGGCACAGTCTGCAGCGCCACCGGGCCGGGCCACGCTGCCATCAGCCGCTCCGAGCAGGCGTGCGGCACCACTTCGTCGGTAGCCGCCAGCAGCACTTTCGTGCTCTGCACGACCTTTTTGCAATGCGAGATCGAGTCGAAGTGGTGGCGCATCAGCTGGCGCAGCGGCACCAGCGGAAAGCGCTTGCGCACTAGTTCGAGCAGCGAGTCGTAGGGCGTGATCAGCTGCAGGCTTTCGAAATCCTGAAGGTCCGCCAGCTGGATCGCCACGCCGGTGCCGAGGCTGCGCCCCACCACATGCACACGGGTGTCGGGGAACACGCGCCGCACATGCAGCAGGAACTGGCTGGCGTCGGCCACCGCCGCGCCCTCGGACGGGCGCCCGTCGGAGTGGCCCAGGCCGCGGTAATCGTAGGTGGCGAAGCCCATGCCGGCAGGCAGCCAGCGCGCGTATTGCAGCGTTTCCAGCACATCTTCGCCGCGTCCGGGCAGGTAGAACAGCAGGTCGCGCACGGTGTCGCCGGGGGCGTGGTAGATGTAGCCGCGGACCACGCCGCCCGGGATCAGATGCGAATACCCGATGATCCCGTCGGGCAGGTCGCGCGGCGGGCGCCGGCGCGCGTCGAACAGCAGCCGGTCCTGGTTCAGCGTCAGGTAGGTCCAGTAGCAGGCGAAGCCGCTGGCGGTCATCAGCGCGGCCGCCAGCGCGCGGCGGGTGGTCAATGGCATGGCAATCGTCGGTGGCCGCGGCCAGGCGTGGCGCATGTGCGCCGGCCTTGCCGCCCAGCCGCGCAGCCTACCTTATTTTGGCCGGCGGCGTAGCCGCGGCGCAAGCCGGCCGGCGCAGTTCTTGTACGATATGCCTCATTCGGGCGCGCGCACCCCACCGAGACGACGCGCCTTCAGGGAGCCAACCGGCATGAGCGAACAGAAACACGAGCAATACCGCGCCGAAGAGGCGCAGGCCATGGAACGCGTGGTTGCGGCCACGCGGCAGGTGCAGGTCGCCTTCACTGCGCTGCAGGCCCACTATCCGCCGCAGGGCAGCGGCAAGCCGTCGAAACTGGCGCTGCAGACCTTCGACGCGGCGCTGCAGGCGCTGGAAGACGCGCAGGCGACCTTCGACGAGATCCTGAACGACTTGCTCGACGAGAAACGCTGAGCCGCCGGGCCTGTTTTGCCCGCATCTGTCTTGCAGGCTGCGTAGCACGCGGCGGCGGCCTCCACGGAAAAGAATCACTATCGTCATTCCCGCGACGGCGGGAATCCAGCGTCTTTCCAAGTCACTGGATTCTCCGCTTGCGCGGGAACGACGGTCGTGAGCGGAACGGCGTGACGCCGCTACTGTGGATTGTGTTCCCCAACCCCCGCGACAAAATCGTCCCCCTCCGGCAACCCCAACGAGAACTTCACCGGAAATCTCACCGCAATCCCGCCCTCAACCTGCCGCACCAGCTCGCGCGCCCGCACATGCGCATCCTCGAACAGCTCGCCAGCCCCCAGCACCGGCGAGAACGGGATATCGAGCGGCGCAAAGAAGTCCTCCCAATCCGCCAGATCGCGCGTGCGGAACACCGCTGCCATCAGGTCATTGACCTCCAACTTGTGCCCACCGCGCCCGGCGCGCGTGGCGAAGCGCGGATCGCGCAGGGCCGGGAACGCATCGCCCAGCGCCGCGCACAGGTTGTCCCAGAACTTGTTTTCCAGGATGCCCAGCGCCAGATGCCGCCCGTCGCGGGTTTCGAACAGGTCGTTTTCCGGCATCACGGTCGACGATGCCTGCGGCGAGCCCTCATGCGCGCGCGCCGTCCAGGCGCCATGGGCGGTCCACGACAGCACCGCATCGTGAATCGACACATCGAGATGCTGCCCCCGTCCGTTCTGCCGCGCGCTCATGATCGCCACGGCCAGCGATAACGCGGCGTAGCCCGATGCTGCGTAGTCCGACACCCGCACGCGGGGGCGCGAGACCACATCGTGCACCTGCACCGGCGTGGCCCAGTACCCGGCCAGTGCCAGGTAGTTCAGGTCATGTCCGGCGTGGCTGGCGTACGGCCCGGTCTGGCCGAAGCCGGAGACGGAGCACAGCACGATGGCCGGATTGACCGCCGCCAGCGCGTCATAGCCCAAGCCCAGTCGCGCCATCACGCCGGGACGAAAGCCTTCGACCACGGCGTCGGCATCGCGCACGAGCTCCAGCAAGGCCGCGCGGCCGGCGTCCGATTTCAGGTCCAGCGCCACCGAGCGCTTGCCGCGGTTGAACTGCGCATAGACATGCGCGCCCAGTTGGCGCGCGGTGTCGCCGCTGCCGGGCTGCTCGACCTTGATCACCTCCGCGCCAAGCTGGCGCAGCAGGCTGCAGGCGTGCGGGCCGGGCAGCAACTGGCTGACGTCGAGGATGGTGACGTCCTTCAGGCAGGACCATGCTGGCTTCATGCAGAGCCTCCGGGAAAGGAGAAAAAACAAGCGCCGCACGCGCGCAGTGGCATGCGGCGCAGGGAGCAGGCCAGCCGGTTCAGCCCAGGTCGCCGGTCATGCCGATCGACTTCATCAGGTCGCCATAGCGCGCGTTGTCGCTCGCCACCATGGTGCCGAATTGCGCCGGCGACGCGCTGCGGCGCAGTTCGCCGGCATTGGCCTTGAGCTGGGCATCGAACACGCCGGCGGTCTGCAGCGCGCGCACCGCGGCGTGCAGCTTTTGCGCCAGCTCGGGCGGGAAGCTGGCCGGCGCGAACAGGCCGCTCCAGTTGTCGATGACAAAGCCCGGCGGCAGCGCTTCGGCCATGGTCGGCACCTCGGGAAAGTAGGGCGAACGTGCGGCGGCGGTGACGGCCAGCACCCGCACCTGGTTGTTGCGCACGTACTGCGTCGCCGTGCCCAGCACCGGCATGCCGAACTGGGTCTGGCCGGTCAGCATCGAGGTGAGGATCTCCGGCGCGCCCTTGTAGGGAATATGCACCGCGTCGCAGCCGGTCTGGTGCAGCATGGTCTCCACTGCCAGATGGGCGATGCTGCCCTTGCCGCCGGAGCCGTAATTGAACTTGCCCGGCTCCTTCTTCATCGCCGCGACCAGCTCGGCCGCGCTCTTGTAGGGTGAGGACACCGGCACCACCAGCGCCGACGGCCCGCCCGACAACGCCGTGACCGGCGTGAAGTCATGGGTCGGGTCGTACGGCATCTTGCGGTACATGTGCACGTTGATGACGTGCGAGTTGGCCAGGATGCCGAGCGTGTAGCCATCGGGCGCGGCGCGGCGCAGCGCGCCGGCGCCGATGACGCCGCCGGCGCCAGGCATGTTCTCGACCACCAGCGGCTGGCCGAGCTTCTTGCCCAGCTCTGCCGACAGCGTGCGCGCGATATTGTCCGGCGTGCTGCCGGCGATAAACGGCACGATCAGCCGGATCGGGCGGCTGGGGTAGGGGGATGCGGGGCTGGCGGCGCGGGCCGGCAGCAGCAGGCTGCCCAGCGCGGCGGCGCCGGCGGTGGCAAGCCAGTTTCGGCGGTTCATGCTTGGTCTCCGTGGTCTTGTCGTATTGTGCTGTGGCCGGGATCTCGATGTCGGCGGCGACCGCGCCGCCGGCACGGTCAGGCTTTCTGTTGCAGCGGTTCCAGGATTGCCCGCGCGATGGTGTTGCGCTGGATCTCGCTGGTGCCGGTAAAGATGCGGAACATGCGCAGCTTGCGGAAGGTCTGCTCGACCGGATGCCCGCGCGTGACGCCGACATTGCCGTGGATCTGCACGGCCGTGTCCGCTACCTCGAAGCAGCGCTCCGAGACAAAGAGCTTGCACGCCGCGGCCTTCATGCGCAGGTCGGCGCCGGCGTCGGCCAGCGCGGCGGTGTGCGCGATCATGCTTTCGCACGCCCACAGCGCCGCGGCCATGTCGGCCAGCATGTGCTGGATCGCCTGGAAGCGCGCGATCGGGCCGCCGAACTGGCGGCGCTGGCCGGCATATTCCACCGACGACTGATAGGCGCGCATGGCCAGCCCCAGCATGCTGGGGCAGTGCAGCAGGCGGTTCACGTTTATGCGCGACATGCCCAGCTTGAAGCCGTTGCCTTCGCCGCCGAAGATGTTGGCGCGCGGCACGCGCACGTTGTCAAAGCGGATATCGCCGTCGATATGCTGGCCGGACATCGGCACGTATTCGTTGGTGACGGTCACGCCCGGCAGGTCCAGGTCGACCAGCACCGCGGTGATGGCCGGCGGCGTCGCGGTGGCGTCGGTCACGCACATGACGATGGCGAAGTCGGCAAAGGGCGCGCCGCTGATGTAGTGCTTGCCGCCGTTGATGACCAGCTCGTCGCCGTCGGCCACGGCCGAGGTCTTGATGCTCTGCGCATCGGAGCCGGAATGCGTTTCCGTGAGCGCGAAGCAGGTCGATTTCTCGCCGCGGATCACCGGCTTGAAATACCGCTCGAGCTGCTCGGGCGTGGCGTACTTCAGCATGTTGCCCACGCGCGGCGGGCCGCCCAGGTCGCCCAGCACGTGCGCGGCCAGGGTCGAGCCGCTCGCGGCCAGGTCGGCCTTGAGCGCGCATTGTTCCTGGATGTTCAAGCCCTTGCCGCCGAGCGCGGTGGGCAGGCAGGCGGCGTAGAAGCCCAGCTCGCTGGAGCGGCGCCAGACCTGGCGCAGGGTCTCGCGCGGCCACGGGTCCTCGGAACCGAGGCCGAGTCCCTGCTCGAGCGGGCGCAGCTCTTCATCGATAAAGCGGCGGATGCCGGCGCGGGTTTCCAGCAGGACGGGGTTGGTCAGGTGGTCGAACATGGCGGTTTCCTCGGTGCGGCGGGTTCAGTTGACGCGGCGTCCGACGCCTTGCCAGTAGCGTTCGCGCACGATCTTGCGGGCCAGCTTGCCGCTGGCGTTCTTGGGCAGCTCGGCGACAAAGTCGACCGAGCGCGGCGACTTGTAGTCGGCGATGCGCTCGCGGCAGTGCGCGATCAGCTGCTGCGCGGTGGCCTCGCGCCCGGGGCGCAGCGTGACCACGGCCTTGACGCTTTCGCCCCAGGTATCGTCCGGCACGCTGATGACGCAGGCCTCGAGCACGTCGGGGTGCTGGTACAGCGTGGCCTCGACCTCGGTCGGATAGACGTTGAAGCCGCCGGAGATGATCATGTCCTTCTTGCGGTCGACCAGGTACAGGTAGCCGGCCTCGTCCACGCGCGCCATGTCGCCGGTGTGCAGCCAGCCGTCGACCAAAGTCTCGCGCGTCAGCTCGGGCGCGTTCCAGTAGCCGTGGAACACGTCGTCGCCGCGGATCACCAGTTCGCCGATCTCGCCCACCGCCACTTCCTTGCCGTGCTCGTCGACCACGCGCACTTCGGTCTCGCCCAGCGCGCGGCCGCACGAGGCCAGGCGCTCGGGATGGCTGGCGATGGCATCGGCATGATCCCTGGTGGACAGCCGCGTGACGCCGGAGGTCGATTCGCTGGCGCCATAGCCCTGCGACAGGATCGGGCCGATGCGCTCCCAGGCCTCGCGGATGCGTGCCGGCGCCATCGGCGCGGCGCCGTAGGCCAGCGTCTTCAGGCTCGACAGGTCGGCCTGCGCCAGCGTGGGCTCGGCCAGCAGCATGTTGATCATGGCCGGCACCATGAACACATGGGTGATGCGCAGGCGCGCGACTTCGGCCAGGAAGTGCGCCGGCTCGAATTTCTCGAACAGCACCAGCGTTGCGCCTACATACAGGTAGGGCTGCATCAGCATGCCCGAGGCGTGCGTGACCGGGCCGATCAGCGCCAGCCGGTCGCCGGGGCGGGCGGGGCGGTCCATGCCCGACACCACCTTGCGCAGCGCCGCCATGCGGTTGCCGTAGCTCTGCATGGCGGCCTTGATCTTGCCGGTGGAGCCCGACGAGAAATGCAGCACGGCGAGGTCGTCGGCCGCCGGGGTGATGTCGGGCGCGGTGGTGCCGGCGTTGGCCAGCAGCGCTTCGTATTCGACGTAGCCGGCGGGCGCCGCGCCGATGGCGATAAAGGTCTCGATGCTGCCGAAGCCCGGCGTGGACCTGTCATAGCCGGTATAGCCGGGACCGGCGATCAGCACGCGCGGGGTGCAGTTCTCGACCACGTCGCTGGCCTCGGCCGCGGTAAAGCGGGGATTGAGCGCGGCCTTGACCAGGCCGGCCTTGTACAGCGCGCATTCCAGTTCGACCAGCTCGGGCCGGTTGCGCGACTGCACCGCGACGCGGTCGCCGGGGCGCAGCCCCAGCGCCAGCAGCGCATTCGCCAGCCGCGTCGAGCGTTGGTCGAGCTGGCGATAGGTCACCACCTGGTCCTGGTAGAGGATGGCGGGCTGGTCGCCCCAGTAACGCGCGGCGCGGCGCAGGAAATACGCGAAACCCATGCTGTCTCCGGTGAAGGCTGAGTGATGTTGCTGCACGCCCGGTGGTGTGCTGGTGCGCTGTAGTCTGTAAGATGGCGGGCATCACCACAATGAGGTATTGGCTATAAAGCCATAACCGTCGGGAATGTGAGGCAATGGAGACGCGGGACATCGAATACATCCTCGCCGTGGCGGCGCACGGCGGCATCGGCCGGGCCGCCGAGGCGCTGGGGATCAGCCAGCCGGCGCTGACCAAGGCGGTGCAACGGGTCGAGACACAGGCGGGGCTGCCGCTGTTCGAACGCACCGCCAACGGCATGGCCGCCACCTATGCCGGCACCCGCTTCCTAGAGCGTGCGCGGCGCATCCAGATGGAGTACCAGGACGGCATCAAGGAGATGCTGGTCATCC
>JABFVP010000642.1 GCA_013362725.1 Cupriavidus sp. | reverse complement strand
TAGCGCCAGCACGCCTTAGGCTGCGCTTAGCCGGAAGGCGCCTACAGCCCGCGGCCACGCCGTCGCCCCTTACCGGCGGACAGCGCGATGCGAGCCGGACGGCTCCGCCGGGGCGGCGTTACGGCAGCCGCCGCTTCGGCAGGCGCCGCGCCGGCTTGCTCGCGATACTCCGCAAGCAGGGTTTCCCGTTGGCGCACCCGTTCTTCCAGCACTGCAATTGCCTGGCCGAGCCGGGTCATCTCGCTGCCCTGACGCGACGCCGCCTCCGCGGCCCGGCTCAGGCGCTCGACCGCTGCCTGGCGTTCGGCCTCGATCAGCTTTTGCGCCTCCCTGGCGGCCACCCGCGCCGCATCGAGTTCCAGCGCCATGCGGCGCTCGTTGGCAGCGTTGCGCTGCATCAACGTTTCGCGTTCCTGGTCCCATGCCGCACGCTGGCCTTCAAAATCGTTCTGCATCGCATGGCGCGCGGCCAGCGCGGAGGCATGCTCCTCGCGCAGCGCTTCGGCTTGCTGCTGCCATGCGGCCGCAGCGGTTTCGCCACGCGCGGCGCGCTCCGCCGCCTCGTCGCGCGCCCGCGTCAGTTCCGCCATGGCAGCCTCCGCGCCTTCGAGCCGCGCCTGCATGACCTGGCGCTCCTGCGCCAGCGCTTCGCGCTCCTGCTGCAGCACCGTGCTCGCCTCCGCCAGTGCAGCTTCCCGCTGCGCCAACGAGGCCTCGGCCGAGGCTCTGGCGCTTTGCAGCGCCGCCTCCCACAGGTAGCGCGCGGCTTCCGTGACGGGCTCGGGGCAGCCCGGCGCCGGCGCGAAACCCTGCGGGTCCTGGATGCGCCCGCCCAGCGCGGCAAACCAGGCATCCAGGTGCGGACTGACCGTGTTGGGCGAGCCTCGCCCCAGATGCAGGCGGATGCGTTCGATGGTCGGCCGCTGCCCGGCCTTGAGCAGGCTGTCGGCGGCTTGCCAGACGTCGTCGCGGGTGATGCCGCGGCTGCGGAGCGTTTCCATGGCGGAATTCAACTGGTTACTGAAGAATCACAAATAAGGTCCGATAATGAAGACTTATCGATTGTTACCCCTTGTTTATGTATGATATATTACACCATACATCATATTTAATATGATCAAAATCCGAGACGCCCACGAGGCCTACTTCCCACCGATTCCCTCCGATGTCGACTTACCGGCCCCGCTCCGCACGTCCCAACTGGATCCTCTCGCCGAGCAGGCGGCCAACGCGTTGCGCCAGGAAGGCGAATCCCGAAACACGGTGGCCAGCTACCGGTCCGCACTGCGCTACTGGTCTGCCTGGCATGCCTTGCGCTACCGGCAGCCGGTGCGGCTCCCGCTTGCGCCCGCCGTCGTTATCCAGTTCATCGTCGACCACGCCACGCGCCAGACGCCGCAGGGCCCTGTCTGCGAGATGCCCCCGGCGGTCGACCAGGCGCTGGTCGCTGACGGATGCAAGGCGCGACCCGGCCCGCCTGCGTTGTCCACGCTGAGCCACCGGCTGGCAGTCATCGCCAAGGCCCACCAGTTGCAAGGGCTGCCCAACCCGTGCGCCGATGCCGCCGTGCGCGAACTGATGGCCAGCACCCGGCGCGCCTACGCGCGCCGCGGCCACCGCCAGGCACGCAAGGCTGCCCTGACGCGCGCGCCGCTGCTGCGCCTGCTCGATACCTGCGATGGCTCGCTGGCCGGGTTGCGCGACCGCGCGCTGCTGCTGTTCGCGTGGGCCAGCGGCGGACGTCGTCGCTCCGAAGTCGCGCGCGCCACCATGGACAACCTTACGCGCGTGGGGCCTGGAGACTTTGCCTACGTGCTGGGCTGGTCGAAGACCAACCAGTCGGGCAGCGAGCACGCCGATACCCCCAAGCCCGTCACCGGCGCCGCCGGGCAGGCGCTCGAGGCGTGGCTGGCCGCCGCGGGAATCGAACACGGTCCGCTGTTTCGCCGCATCCGGCGCGGTGGGCATGTGGGAGAAGGCTTGTCGGATGCGGCGGTCAGCCGCATCGTCAAGGCGCGTTGCGCGCTGGCGGGGCTGGACGGCGACTATTCCGCGCATTCGCTGCGCTCGGGCTTTGTCACGGAAGCGGCGGCACGGCAAGTGCCGCTGGCTGAAACCATGGCCATGACCGGCCACGCCAGCGTATCGACGGTGGTCCGTTATTTTCGCGCGGCCGATGCACGGCGCTCGCGCGCGGCCGACCTGCTGGCACCGGATGCCACCGGCAGCCCCTGAGCGACTCGCCATGTCCGCCAACCATGCGCCGCGGCCGGCGCAAATACGGGTATTTCGCTAGCCTGCGGCTCTGGCTCGCCCCGCGGGGCCTGCCTATACTGGCAGGCGCGCGGGACAGTGCCGGCACAGGCCGGACGCCGCGCGCGGAACATCCGGCAGACAGTCACCGCCACGCAAGCGCTGGCGGTACAGGCATGCGACGACGCGCCGCTGACCGGACCCGATCAAGTGGAAACGCGGAGATGGGCATGCCCAACGAACAATTCCTCGCCACGCAGGAAACGCGCCGTTCAGGTCTGAAGGCCTTGCGCGCAGCCCTGCTGCAGGTTCACAAGGAAGTCATCGGCTATGACCGGGCCCAGTATGAACGCCTGAACGGTCCGATTCCGGCCGGCCTGTTTGTCCAGCTGGTGACCGAAGACAATTACTTTCGCTGGCTCGACCCGCTGTCGCGCCTGATCATCGAGATCGATGAAGAACTCGAGGCCAAGGAACACCACGACGACACCTGCCGTGCCGTCGGACGCGCCGCCGAAAAGCTCTTCAGCGACGGCGCCGACCCCGCGTTCCGCAAGCGCTACCAGGAGGCGCTGCAGGACGAGTCCGGCGTCATCGTCGCACACGGGCGGCTGATGTCCGTCATCGGGCAACTGCGCCAGTTGCCCTAGCGCGCCCGCGCGTCCGGGCGCCTTGGTCCGGACGCCTTATCCCCCGCGCCTTACGCTTTACTTGCCCGGCTTCGACTTGCCGGGCCGGCGCGACACGTCGGTGTCGACCGCGACCGGGTCGCTGGCGGGGAAGGTATCCTTCAGCGCCTCATCCAGTTCGCGCTCGATCAGTTCGTCGCGGGATGGCTGCTGCGCTGGCTTCGCCGGTTGGGGCTGGTGCTTCCGTGCGGGCTTGCTCATGGCGATAAGGCTCCGTTGGCGATCGTGAGCCGATGGTAACGCCGCTGGCACGGCGTTGCCACGCGGACGTCCACCGCTCAGCGGCCTCTGCCGCCACCTCCCCTGCCACCCCCGCGCCCGCCGCCATGCCAGCCACCCCCGCCGTGGTCATGGCCATGCCAGTGATGACCACCGTGTCCGCCACCGCCATAGATGAAGGCGAAGCTGCCATAGGCCGGCCACGGACGGTAGTACGGATAACCGTATGCCGGATAGGCGGGATAGGCCGGGTAGGTCTGGTAGTACGGCGTCGACACCGTGTAGGCCGGATATGCCGGATACGGGTCGCTGGCATACGGGTACGCCACGCACCCGGCCAGCGAGGTCGCCACGAGGATCACTCCGATTTCGTATTGCATGATGCCCCTCCCAGCGTCAGCGCTCAGCCTGCCAGACCTGGCCGGCACGCAAGTTAGACCGCGCGGCCGGCCCTGCATTCCGGTGAACCGCACCTGCCCGACGCGCCGGCCCAAGCCATGGCCGGGCGGGTGCCTATATCGGGACAAAACAAAGGCATATTTAAGAAGTGTCCGATATTCAGATGAGAATCAACGGAATACATTGTTCTTGCACCCGACCCTGGGTGCCCGACAGAGCCAGGTTGCCCCCCTTCCTGGCTCCTTACGTTGCCACGATGGTCCCCGCCATCGTGGCATTTTTTTGTGCCGCGGCTTATGCCGCGATTTCGGGCTACAGGCCCTTCTCGACCATCTCGAGCACGCGTTGTCCCAGTATCTCCGCCTGCTCGCTGGCGCGGCTGCGCAGCGGGCCGTCGATCAGCAGGATCGCCAACCCGTGCACCGCCGACCACGCCAGGTATTCGGCGCCCGGGCGACGCTCGGCCGGCAGCACCCCCGCCTCCACCAGCTGGTCCAGCGCCGCGCCCAGCAACTGGAACGGGTTCAGTCCGCTGTTGCCGGCCTTGGCCGGGTCGGCGTCGTCTTCGACTTCATCCGGCACCGAGAATGCCGTGCGGAACAGGCCGGTTTCCGTCAGGGCAAAACGGAGATAGCCCGTGCCGACCGCGCGCAGGCAGGCGCGCGCATGCGCGGCGGCGCCACGGCCCGGGCGCAGCCCGCCGATCTCGGCCTCCATGGC
>JABFVP010000502.1 GCA_013362725.1 Cupriavidus sp. | reverse complement strand
CATAGCTGAAGTTGACGCGCTCGAACACGATCTCGCCGCGGCTCACGCGCAGCGGGCGCGCGGCCGGCGCGTCGCTGTCCTCGCCCGGCTTGCCATGCGCGTCGAGCAGCGCGAACAGCCGCTCGACATTGGTCATGGCGTCATTCGACTCGCGGAAGATAAAGCCCAGCGTATTGAGCGGCAGCACCACCTGGATGATGTAGGCGTTGATCAGCACCAGGTCGCCCACCGACAGCGAGCCCTGGATCACCCGCTGCGTGGCCAGCAGCATCACCGCGCCGACCCCCACCGCGATGCACAGGCTCTGCCCGATATGCAGGGCTGACAGCGCATACTGGTTTTCAACGCTGATGCCGATCCAGCGCTGCAGCATCTCGGACAGGCGCCGCGTCTCGAACGACTCGCGCGCGAAGAACTTGACGGTGTCGTAGTTGAGCAGGCTGTCGACCACCTTGCTGTTGGTGGTGGCCTCGACCGCATTGACCTGGCGCTGCACGCGCATGCGCCGCTGCGTGAAGACATAGGTAAAGCCCGCGTACAGCACGAACACGCCCAGGATGATGGCGGCGAAGGCCGCGCCATAGGCGCCGATGATGATGGCCAGCACCGACACGATCTCCATCAGCGTCGGCACGATGGTGAAGACCGCCACGCCCAGCAGGAAGCCGATCGCCGCGGTACCCTTTTCCAGGTCGCGGATCACGCTGCCGGTGGCGCGCTGCGCATGGAAGCGCGCGCCCAGCGCATGCAGGTGCGCGAAGGCACGTTCCATGAAGCCCGCCACCGTGCTCTGCGTGACGTAGGCAAAGACCACGTCGCGCAGCTCGCTGAAGGCGTTGCCGAGCATCCGCAGGATGGCATAGGCCAGCACCAGGAACACCGGCATCGCCACCAGCCCCAGGCGCGCGGCATCGGTGCCGGCGGCGGCCGGCGTGACCTCGTCGACCACCAGCTTGAGCATCAGCGGCACCGCAACGGCACACGCCTTGGCCAGCAGCAGCAGCGACACCGCCACCAGCACGCGGGCGCGGAAGCGCCAGATCGCGCGGAACAGTTCGGCGGCGATGCGGCGGCGCGAGGCGGGGCGGATGGTCTGGGGCATGCGCGCGGTTCAGGCGTCAGTCGTTCGGTGCGGCAAGGCAAGGCGCGCGGTGCCGTGGCCGGCGCGCGTCATGAAGAAAGCAAAGGGAGAAGGCAAGTTCCATACCGGTCGCCACGCGGCGCCATGGCGCGAAACCTGCAACGCATCGGCAGCAGCGCCCGCGCGCGCTGCGTCACCGCCATCCGCCATGCCCGAGCGCAACAAGCCGCCTGTCAGCCGCGGCGAACTGAACGAATGCCGGCGCTGCCCTTTGTGGCGCTACGCTACCCAGGGCGTGCCCGGCGCCGGCGCGGCGCACGCGCGCATCATGCTGGTGGGCGAGCAGCCCGGTTCGCAGGAAGACCTGCAAGGCTCGCCCTTTGTCGGCCCGGCCGGACACCTGCTGGATGAAGCGTTGCAGGCCGCGAGCCTGGACCGCGACAAGCTCTTCATGACCAACGCGGTCAAGCACTTCAAGTTCGAGTGGCGCGGCAAGCGCCGGCTGCACAAATCGCCGGCGCAGCAGGAGATCGAAGCGTGCAACCTGTGGCTGGAGCGGGAACTTGAGAAGGTGCACCCGACCGTAGTGGTGGCGCTTGGCGCAACCGCGGCACGCGCGGTGCTGGGCCGCAAGAGCGTGACGCTCGCCGGCATGATGGACACGCCGGTCGAGCATGAGGGACGGCTGGTCATCGCGACCTACCATCCCTCGTTTGCCCTGCGCCAGCGCAGCGACCAGGCGCGTGCCGCGGCCTTCGACCGCATCGTGCGCAGCCTGCGTGTCGCCGCGCGCCTGGCACGCGGCGACGGGGCGTGACGCTCAGGAGCGGTTCACGGTCGGCGGTGCGTCGGGATCGCGGCTGCCGGGATCGTGCAGGTCACGCGTGCCCACCCCCGGCGGCATCTCGCCCTTGCCGGGCTTGTCCGGCTTGCGCGCCGGTGGGTCGCTCTTGCGGTGTGATGCCGCATGCTCCCAGTCGGTACGGGCGCGCTCGCGCGCGCGCTGGTTGTCCGCGGCGTTTTCCTTCAGTTCACGGTCATCCAGGCCCTGGCGCCGGTCCAGCGCCGGATCGTTCGACGTATCGTGCTTGCTGTGCTTCATGACGCCTCCGCTGAGGTGGGCCGCAATTGTCGGCCAACGCTTGCAGCGCGCGCAACTTCCGTTCCCGCATCCGGGGCGCGCCGGTAGGGGTGCCGCCGTCCCGCGCGCCGCCCCGTCCTTGTAACAACCGCCGGCGCTTGTAGAAAGTGCGTTGCGCCAGTTGGCTGCCGCACCCGGCGGGGCAGCGAGCGGGGTGGCCCGGCAAATGCTTTTGCCGTACCTGCATGCCCGCATTCAACAGGAGAACCCAGATGCGATCCACGATCCCACGCGCCGCAGCCATGGTGCTGCTCTGCGCGCTCGCCGGCGGCACCCTGGCGCAGCCGTCCGATACTGGCGTGCGTACCGACAAGGGGCCCAAGGGCAGCCAGACCATTCCGCCGCCGGGAGCGAGCGTGGCGCCAGGCAGCACGCCGGGTGCCACGCCGACCAATCCCGGCGGACTCGCCCGGGACCTCGGCGACGTTCCCAAGGAACCGCATACCGCGGGTGGCCTGCCCGGCCGCGACAAGCCCAAGCCCGCCTCGGAAAGCGCCGGCAAGGCCGACCGCGACGGCCTGCACGGCAAGCCGCGCAAGGGTACCGGCGGCGCCTCGATCGACCAGACCCGCGTGCCGGACGCCAAGGGCCGCTGAGTCGGCCGCCGCCGCTTGCGCACCAACGACGCTTGCTACGCAGCGCGCTTCAGGCCGCCGGTGGCGGTTGCGATAGTGCAGGCACGCAGATGGGGGCACGCTGAGCGTGCGCGCATTGCGGAATCGCGGCACAACAAAAAAGGGCCTGACGGCCCTTTTTCGATTTTTGCGGTGCGGACGATCCGTGGATCAGCCAGCGAAGTTCTTGCCGGCGAAGTCCCAGTTCACGACGTTCCAGAATGCCTCGACGTACTTCGGGCGGGCATTGCGGTAGTCGATGTAGTAAGCGTGCTCCCACACGTCGCAGGTCAGCAGCGGCTTGGCGTCGGTGGTCAGCGGCGTGGCGGCGATGGAGGTGGACACCAGGTCCAGCGAGCCGTCGGCCTTCTTGACCAGCCAGGCCCAGCCCGAACCGAAGGTGCCGACGGCAACCTTGGTGAACTCTTCCTTGAACTTGTCGAACGAGCCCCATTTGGCGTTGATGGCATCGGCCAGTGCGCCGGTCGGCTGGCCGCCGCCGTTGGGCTTCAGCGAATCCCAGTAGAAGGTGTGGTTCCACACCTGGGCGGCGTTGTTGAAGATGCCGCCCGACGATTTCTTGACGATCTCTTCCAGGGTCGCGTTCTCGAACTCGGTGCCCTTGATGAGGTTGTTCAGGTTGGTGACGTAGGTCTGGTGGTGCTTGTCATGATGGAACTCCAGCGTCTCCTTGGAGATGTGCGGAGCCAGGGCATCATGCGCGTACGGAAGCGGGGGGAGCTTGTGTTCCATTGTTCTGTCTCTGTGGGTTGGGGTTGTTGGGTCCGGAATTGCCGATTGTAGGGGACTTGCAAGGCCCACGCAAACCGCGGAGCAAAGCCCCCTGCTCCGATGTTAGTTTGTCCGCGCGCGGCTTTCCGGGAGATTTCGGCGCGCCGTTTCGGACCTGTGCCGCACGCGCATGGGAGGCGTTCCCGGCGCCGCGCGGCAGCTCAGAATTCCGGCAGCTTGGCCTGCACGCCGGCGATCGCGAGGTCGGCCACGCCTTCGGCCAGGTGCGCTTCGACCACGCTGCCGGCACGGATCTCGGCGGGCGCGCGCAGCGCGCGTCCACGCTGGTCGAGCAGCACCGCATAGCCGCGTTCGAGCGTGCGTTGCGGCGCCAGCAACTCGAGCGCGCCGGCGCTGCGCGCCAGGCGCTGGCCCGCGCGCTCGTGCTGGCGCAGCGCGGCTGACTGCAGCCGCTGCCACAGGCGCGCCACGTCGGCGTGGGCGGCGGCGGCGTCGGGTCGGCATGCGCGCCAGCGCATCGCCAGCAACTGGTGGCGATGGCGCTGCGACACCACGGTGTCACGCAATGCCGACCGCAAATGTCGCGCCAGATTGTCGACCTGCGCGCGGCGCTCCTGCAGCTGCGCCTGCGGGCTGCGCACGCGCCGC
>JABFVP010000551.1 GCA_013362725.1 Cupriavidus sp. | reverse complement strand
GGTGGCGGCGCTGGCCGTGCTGGCCATCCTGTCGGCCATCGCCGTGCCCGCATGGCACCGCCATCTTGCGCGCGGCTGGCGCGCGCAGGCCCGCGCCGCGCTGACCGGCGCGATGCTGCAGCTGGAGAGGCATGCGCTCGAGGCCATGACCTTTGCCGCCGCGCCAGGGTCCGACATGGTTGCCGGCGAGTGGCCGCTGCGCGTGCCAGCCAATGGCCCGGTGCGCCATCTGGTAAGCGCCGGCGCTTGCCCGCAAGCCGCGCTCGATACCTGTGTCGAACTCCGTGCGCTGCCGCAAGCCGCGGATCCCGAATGCGGCACGCTGATCCTGCGCAGCACCGGTCAGTGGCTGGCGCAGCCCGACGGCGCGATGCCGCAGCCATTGCCATCCCATTGCTGAGGCCCACATGGAGATGCCACGGAATGCCGGCAGGCATCGGCACACGGGTGGACTGACGCTGGTCGAACTGGTCGCCGGCCTGGCCATTCTCGGCGTGTTCACGGCCGCGGCCTATCCGCTGTTCAGCGGCATGCTCGCGCGCCAGCAGGTCATGCTGGCGGCCGACCGGCTGGCGATGTCGCTGGCGCTGGCGCGCGCCACCGCGCTGTCGCGCCGCGTCGAGGTGACGCTGCAGCCGCTGCCGGGCGAGTCCACGCTGAGTCCGGGCTGGCAACTGGTGACGGCCGGCGCCGGCCAGGACCAGCCGATGGTGCTGTCCGTGGTCGAGCCCGGCACGCCGTGCCTGTCCGTGACCCTTCGGCAGACCGTGCGCGGCGCCAATGTGCTGAAATTCCTGCCTGTGGGATACTCTCGTTCTGAGCAGGGCGGTTTTCAGGCCGCCACCTTCACGCTTGGCTGCCGTGGCGAGCAGCGGCAAGTCAGGCTGGGCGCGCAGGGACGTATCCGACTCTGCACACCCGGCCGCGACACCGACTGCGACGCGGCGGAATCCGCCGAACCGCCATGACCTGGCAGCCCTGCCACCCAATCTCAGCGCCAAGGCCCACCCGATCGCCGAATGTTTTCCGATACCGACCACGCCGCCATGCAGCAGGCGCTCGCGCTCGCCGCGCGGGGCATGTTCAACACCACGCCCAATCCGCGCGTCGGCTGCGTGCTGATCAAGGATGGCCAGGTCATCGGACAGGGCTTCACCCAGCCGGCCGGGCAGGACCATGCCGAGATCCAGGCGATGAAAGACGCGCTGTCGCGCGGACTCGACCCGGCCGGCGCCACCGCCTATGTCACGCTGGAGCCGTGCAGCCATTTCGGCCGCACCCCGCCGTGCGCCGATGCGCTGGTGCGCGCCGGCGTGGCTCGCGTGGTCGCGGCGATGGAAGACCCCAACCCGTCGGTCTCCGGGCGCGGCCTGCAGCGCCTGCGCGATGCCGGCATCGACGTGCGCTGCGGCCTGCTGGAAAAGGAGGCGCGCGACCTGAACATCGGCTTTGTCTCGCGCATGACGCGCGGGCTGCCGTGGGTGCGCGTCAAGGTGGCGGCATCGATGGACGGCGGCACGGCGCTGCATGACGGCACCAGCCAGTGGATCACCGGCAAGGCCGCGCGCGACGACGGGCACGCCTGGCGCGCCCGCGCCTGCGCCATCCTGACCGGCATCGGCACCGTGCGCGACGACAATCCCGCGCTGACGGTGCGCGCCATCGCCACGCCACGCCAGCCGCAGCGGGTCCTGGTCGATTCCCGCCTCGAAGTGCCACTCGACGCGCAGATCCTCGCGCCCGACACCGGCGAGTTCGCCCGGCCCGTGCTGGTGTTCTGCGCGGTGGAAGACCGGCAGCGCCAGCGCGCGCTGGAAGGCCGCGGCGCCGAAGTCGTGGTGCTGCCCAACCCGCACGGCAAGGTCGAATTGCGCCGCATGCTGGAAGAGCTCGGCCGGCGCGGCATCAACGAATTGCACGTCGAGGCGGGCTTCAAGCTCAACGGTTCGCTGGTGCGTGAGCATTGCGCCGACGAACTGCTGATCTATCTCGCGCCCAAGCTGCTCGGCGATGCCCAGGGCATGTTCAACCTGCCGCCGCTGGCGCGGCTGCAGGATGCCGAGCAGTTCCACTGGCATGAAGTCCGGCAGATCGGCGACGACCTGCGGCTGATCGCCCGGCGCAACGATGCATAGCGCCACGGGCTGCGGCAACGCATCCCAAAGATTCCGAAAACTCCCAAGCACAAGACTCCACCATGTTTACTGGCATCGTCGCGGCGGTCGGCCGCATTGAATCCGTTACCCCGCTCGGCACCGCCGCCGACGCCGGCGTGCGCCTGCGCATCGCCGCGGGCGGGCTGGACCTGTCCGACGTCATCATCGGCGACAGCATCGCCATCCAGGGCGCCTGCATGACCGTGATCGCGATGGCCCCCGACGCCTTCGAGGTCGAGGTCTCGCGCGAATCGCTGGACAAGACCGTGGGGCTCGACCGCGCCGGCCGCGTCAACCTGGAGAAAGCGCTGCGCCTGGCCGACCGGCTCGGCGGCCACCTGGTGTCCGGGCACGTCGACGGCCTGGGCGAAGTGGTGCATTTCGCGCCGGTGGGCGAGTCGCACGAGCTGCGCATCCGCGCCCCGCGCGAGCTGTCGCGCTACCTCGCCTACAAGGGCTCGGTGGTAGTCAACGGCGTGTCGCTGACCGTCAACCGCGTCACCGATGAAGCCGACGGCTGCGTGTTCTCGATCAACCTGATTCCGCACACCGTCGAAGTGACCACGCTGCAGGAGCTCAAGCCCGGCGCGCGCGTGAACCTGGAGATCGACCTGATCGCGCGCTACGTGGAACGGATGCTGTCGACCGCGCAGGCTCCCGCGTAAGGCGGGGCCTGCCGGCCAGGCGCCGCAGCCTGCACCCCTGCCCGCCCCGTCTCCAGCCAGCAGCACTATCGCGGCCCGCGCGTCCCGCGTGGGCTGCCTTGGCGTACAATACCCGGCTTGACTGGGCAACCTGCCGGGCGTATATGGCCCGGCCGGCCTGGCCCGATGCCCCGCCTCAGTCCGGCCGCTTTCCACCGCGGCCATGGTTCCTGCCACAGCCATTCGCCTGATTTCCGCCCCAACCTGCCGTTCAGCACGCCATGACAATCGCCCGTACCGAAGACATCATTGCCGACATTCGCGCCGGCCGCATGGTCATCCTTGTCGACGAGGAAGACCGCGAGAATGAGGGCGACCTGGTCCTGGCTGCCGATTTCGTCACGCCCGAGGCGATCAACTTCATGGCCAAGCATGGGCGCGGCCTGATCTGCCTGACGCTGACGGCCGAGCGCTGCCGCCAGCTCGACCTGCATCCGATGGTAAGCCGCAACGGCACGCAGCACGGCACCAACTTCACCGTCTCGATCGAGGCGGCCGAGGGCGTGACCACCGGCATTTCCGCCGCCGACCGCGCGCGCACCGTGCAGGCCGCCGTCGCCCGCGACGCCAGGCCGGCCGACCTGGTCCAGCCCGGCCATATCTTCCCGCTGACGGCGCAGCCCGGCGGCGTGCTGATCCGCGCCGGCCATACCGAGGCCGGCTGTGACCTGGGCGCGCTGGCGGGCCTGACGCCGGCGGCAGTGATCTGCGAGATCATGAAGGACGACGGCACCATGGCGCGCCTACCCGACCTGGTCGAGTTCGCGCAGGAGCATGACCTGAAGATCGGCACCATCGCCGACCTGATCCACTACCGCAGCCGCACCGAGAGCATTATCGAGCGTGTCGGCGAGCGCGCCATGCAAACCCCGTACGGCACCTTCCACAGCGTCGCCTACCGCGACAAGCCCACCGGCCAGGCGCACCTGGCGCTGGTCAAGGGCCAGCCCGCGCCGGATCAGGAAACCCTGGTGCGCGTGCACGAGCCGTTCTCGGTGCTGGACCTGCTGGAAGTGAAATGCACGACGCACTCGTGGAGCATCCCGGCGGCGATGCAGGCGATTGCCGAGGCCGACCGCGGCGTGATCGTGCTGCTGAACTGCGGCGACACCGTCGAGCAGCTGTTCACGCAGTTCAGCGCGCTCGACGCGCCGCAGTCGCGCCCGCGCCGCAAGCCCGATCTGCGCACCTATGGCATGGGCGCGCAGATCCTGAAGGATGTCGGCGTCGGCAAGATGCGCGTGCTGGCCGCCAAGCAGCGCATGCCCAGCATGACCGGCTTCGACCTGGAAGTGACCGGCTACCAGCCGATGAGCGGCCAGGCCGACTGAGCCGGCCCCAGGACCGAGCCATCCCCAATACCCGGGCCCCGGCGCGCCGCGGCCCCCCGAAAACTGGAGAACTGAACAATGGATCACGGCTTCTACCCAAGCAA
>JABFVP010000268.1 GCA_013362725.1 Cupriavidus sp. | reverse complement strand
AGCCAGGCGTAACAACATACCGCCGGCGTGCTCCCCTCTCCCGCCTGCGGGAGAGGGGCTGGGGGAGAGGGCCGGCGCTGGCAATAGCGACGGCATTGACTTCGTGGAAACTCCTGCCCTCTCCCCCGCCCCTCTCCCATAAATGGGAGACGGGAGCAAACCGACAGCTACTGCGCCCGTGTCCGCGACTCCACCTTCAGCAACTGCCAGCGGATCGCCGACGCATCCGCCGGCGGGTTCGGCACCTGGTATTCGCGCACGCGCAGCCGGTACGACACGCCGGGCTCGAAATCGAGCCCCTCGATCGGCCCATACCAGAGCTGCCATGGCGCGTCCGGCGACTCGCGCCAGCGGTAGCAAGTCATCCTGCCCACGCCCGTGCATTCCACGCGCTGCGAGTCGATATAGACAGTCTTCTCGACGCCGGCGGCCTCCACGCGCGCGCCGCGCTTGCCCACGCCCTCGCGCTCGACGAACTGCAGCAGGTCGCCATCCACGGTCTTCCAGATGATCTGCCGGCCGGTACTGCCCGCCGACGGCTGCGTACCCACGGTGGCGAACGGTGTCTGCATCGCCTTCAGCAGTGCCGACTCCAGCGCCATGCGCGGCGGCGGGCAGGCCATGCGCGTGCCCGCGACGCGGTCGAAGCGGATGCCGGTCTCGGTCTTGCCATAGCTGCCGCTGAAGCGATTGCAGCCGCTGGTGCCGCTGACCGTGCCCTGCGCGGCATCGATGCCCTCGTTGAACTCGAAAATGATCGGCTGGCCATTGTCGCCGTGCGGGATCTCGCGCAGCGAGCCGTCAGGCTGCTGCCAGCGCACCAGCTCCCAGCGGCTGGGGCCGGAGGGCTGGGTCTGGTTCAGGTTTGTACCGGCCGACGGAAGGTCGGGCGCGGTCGCGGTGGTGCAGGCACCGAGCACGGCGCCAAACAGCAAGGCGGCAGCCAAGGGAATCAGGCGATTACGGCTATCCATAAGAACTCCTGTTGCGGGGGCTGCCCTGGGGCGCCCGTAGCGATGTCATCGATGGATGGGACTAGCGAGCATGCCGGGAAGTGCACCCCGGCCATAGACCTTCAGTTTAGCAAGCCACCCGCCAAGACCGCCCGAAGCGCCTGACGGTCCACATACATCCTGTAACGAGTAGCCGCGCGCACCCGGCTACGATGCGGAACTCCTGGAAATGCCACCGTGGCCATCCGATATAATCGCTTCTCCCCGAGCCGCAATGCCGGCGCCGGGCACCGCTCCTCAGGAGACGGCGACAATAATAAGACGGACGGAACGGCACGCATCTCCCATGCATCCACCTTCCTCCGGAAACCTTTCTCCATGCTCTTGATGACGAGATTGCAAGGGTCCCTACCGTTGGGGATCGACAAAGCTCTGTACCTGAGCGCCTGTGTTGTCCTGGCTGCGTTTCCCGCGCTGATGTTCGTCAAGCCGTCGCTCAGCAACACCTGCTTCGGGCTGTTGCTGGGATGGAGCGCCATTGCCCTGGCTGCCGGCGGCCGCGCCGGCCTGGGGGAATACGGCCTGATCCTGCGCCGCTACTGGCCCTTCATGCTGGCCATGGCGGCGCTGCCGCTGGCGGTGCTGGTCCAGCAACTGCTGACCGGGACCGAATACCCGCATGTGCCCTATCTTTACCTGCGTTTTGCGCTGTTCATCCTTCTGGTTCCTGGCTTGCTGTGCCTGGGCCGGCGCGGCATGCAGAGCATCCAGTGGGGCTTCGTCGCCTGTGCGCTGATATCCGCCTTGTGGCTGCACGAAGTCGCTGCGGCGGGACGCCCCAGCAATGTCGGTTTCTCCAACGTAATTCCCTTCGGCAACCTTGACATGCTGACCGGCATGCTCGCCGTGATCTCGATCGGCTGGAACCGGCCCGGCGATTACTGGCTGGCCGGCCTGAAATTGCTGGCGGGCTTCGCGGGCCTGTACGCGTCATACATGAGCGGCACCCGCGGCGGCTGGCTGGCCATTCCGGTGCTGGCGCTGATCGCACTGGCCGCCTCGCGCACGTTGACGCGGCTGCACAAGGCCGGAGTGCTGGTGGGGCTGGCCGGGTTGATGGCGCTGGTTTGGTTCAGCAGTGCGCTGGTTCAGGAGAGGACGGCTGCGGTTGTATCGGAACTGTCTCAATTTGTTCAGCATGTAACGTCGGATACCTCGATCGGAATTCGTCTTCAGCTCTGGCGCGCGTCGCTTGAACTGTTCCAGGGCCACCCCTGGATCGGCGTCGGGCCGGACCACTTCGAAACGACCCTGCAGACCCTGGCTGACCAGCACGTGATCACGCCGCTGGCCGCGACCATGCCGCATTCTCACAATGAACTGTTGCATGCCGCGGCAACGCTCGGCGTTGTGGGATTGCTGGCGATCCTTGCCCTATACCTTGTACCGGCGATCTTCTTCCTGCGCCACCTGCGCGGAACCGACCGCGGCACCCGGGTCGCCAGCGCGATGGGTCTGGCGCTATGCTGCGGCTTCATGGTGTTCGGGCTGACCGAGGTCATGTTTGCCACGACGCTCGTCAATGCCTTCTATAGCCTGGTCATGGCGTTTTGCTTTGCCTACGTCGTCGCGCGCCAAAGCAAACTACCGGCACCGGCAACACCTTGAACCCGGACTCGCGGCGCCATATCTGCTTCCTGACCGGCACCCTGAATGCGATGGCCGGCGCGGAGCGGATGACCGCCACCATCGCCAACGCGCTGGCGGCGCGTGGACACCGCGTCACCATCCTCAGCCTCTGGGACACGTCCAGCCAGTTTCCATTGCACCCCGAGGTGCGCCATGAAGCGGTGTTCCCGCAACGCCCTTCTTTCAAGCGCGCCTATTTCGCCACTGTTGCCGGTATCCGCCGGCACTGCCTCGCGCACCGCATCGATGTCCTGGTGCAAGTGGACCCCATGCTGGAACTGTTCGTGCTGCCTGCCACGGTCGGCATGGGCCTGCACCATATCGCCTGGGAGCACTGCCACTTCGATGAGGACCTGGGAAGGCCCGCACGCAAGCTGGCGCGCCGGCTGGCGGCCCGGTTCTGCAGCCAGGTGGTGGTACTGACGGAGCGCGACCGCAGCCGCTGGCTGGAAGTGCTGCGGCCGCGCAGCGAGGTCGTGTGCCTGCCGAACCCGCTGCCGTTTGCATTGCCCCAGGCGCCGGCGCCACGCACGCAAAGGACGGTGCTGGCCATGGGACGGCTGGTCCCGGCCAAGGGTTTCGATGTGCTGCTGCGTGCCTGGAAAATGGTGGCAGCGCAGGCGCCGCAATGGCAGTTGCTGATCCATGGCGAAGGCGAGGAGCGCGCCGCGCTGGCGGCATTGATCCGGGAACTGGGGCTGGAACACAGCGCCAGCCTGCCGGGGATCTGCCATGACCCCGTGCAAGCCTATGGCAACGCCGCGGTGTTCTGCCTGAGTTCGCGCTACGAAGGCTTCGGCCTGGTGCTGATCGAAGCGATGGCCTTCGGGCTGCCGATCGTAGCGACCGATTGCGAGACCGGCCCGCGCGAATTACTGGATCCGGGGCAGGACGCTCTGGTGGTCGCTACCGACGATGCCAATGCCTTGGCCCAGGCACTGTTGGCGGTGATCCGCCAACCTGAACTGGCCGCAACGCTGGGCGCCAGCGGCCGCCAGAAGGCCAGCCGGTTCGCGCTGGAACACATCGCGCAACAGTGGGATGCCCTGGTCAGGGCGCCGAGCTAATCTTCAGTCAGCCTTCCAACGCCGGGGCGACGGCCGCCAAGGTGCGCACCGTGGCGCCCCGATGCAGGCCTGCGAAGGTCTGCGCGTGCGCGCGCATGTCAGCCAGGCGTGCCGGATCGGCCAGCACGCCGGCCGCTGTACGCATCAGCAAGTCGGCATTGCCGACACGCAGGCACGCGCCCGCGGCGATTGCATCTTCGGTCGCCTGCGCAAAGTTGAAGGTATGCGGCCCGATCAGCACCGGGGTGCCGACGGAGCAGGCTTCGATCAGGTTCTGTCCACCCAGCGGCAACAAGCTGCCGCCGATAAACGCCAGATCCGACGCGGCAAAGTACATGGCCATCTCGCCCATCGAATCGCCCAGCACGATGTCGGCCGTCAGCGGCGACCGCACGCGATCGAGATCCAGATTGCTGCGGCGTTCGACCGAAAACCCGGTACGCGCCGCCATCGCGGCCACCTCATCGAAACGCTGCGGGTGGCGCGGAATCAGCAACAGCGCCGGCCGGGGCACGCCCGGCGCCAGGGATTCCCAGCGCGAGAAGGCGTCGAGCAGCATCGCCTCTTCGCCCTCGCGCGTACTGGCTGCCGCCAGCACCGCGCGCGCGCCGAAGGCCTGGCGCAGTTGCCCGCCCAGCGCCACGCCGGCCGGCGCGGGCTGCATGTCGAACTTGAGGTTGCCGGTGATCTGCACCGCCGGCACACCCAGCGCGCGAAAGCGCTCGGCGTCACCGGCGGTCTGTGCCAGCACGCCGGCAAAGTCGCGGTACATCGACGCCGCGGCGCGACCGAAGCGAGCCGTGCGCCGGTAGCTGCGCGGCGACAAGCGGGCGTTGACCAGGTACAGCGGCACGCCTGCCCTGCGCGCGCCATGGACCAGGTTCGGCCACACCTCGGTCTCCATCAGCATGCCCACCTGCGGCCGGAAATACCGCATGAACCGCCGCACCAGCCACGGCAGGTCATAAGGCAGGTAGCACTGGACGATGCGCGGCTCCTTGCCAAACAACTGCGCACCGGTCTGGCGGCCGGTTGGCGTCATGTGCGTCAGCAGCAGGCAGTGATGCGGATGCGCGGCCAAAAGCGCCTCGACCAGCGGTTGGGCGGCGCGGGTCTCGCCCACCGACACGGCGTGGACCCATAGCCACGGCCCCGACTTCGGCAGGCCGCCGTAGGCACCGAGGCGTTCGCCGACATGCTGCAGGTAGCCCGGCTCCTTGCGCGCGCGCCAGGCCAGGCGCAGCAGCGCCAGCGGCAGCACCACCACCCACAACAGGCTGTACAGGAGGCGCAACATCAGGCAGCCACTCCGCGGACGCGGCAGGCCGCCTCGTAGACTTCATCGACCGACGGCACCACGCCGTCGTCGCCCACATTGGCAATGCTCTCCGACCAATAGCCTTCGGTTTTCCAGCGCCAGGTAGCGGTATAGATTTCCACCGTGGGCCGGCACAGCGCCGCGGCGATATGGACCAGCCCGGTATCCACGCCGATCACGACTTCGGCGCGGTTGATCAGGCCAAAGCCCTGCATCACCGAGAAGCGCGGCAATACCCTGGCGCCCGGCACGCCGGCAGCGATAACTTCGGCAGCCTGGCGTTCCTTGTCATTGCCCCATGGCAACAGCATCACCAGGCCATCTTCAATCAGACGCTTGCCCAGCGCGTGCCAGTTCTGCACCGCCCACTTCTTGCGCGCTCCCGCGGTCGCATGGAAGCACACGGCATAGCGCGACGGCAAATCCGCCCATAGCGGGTCGTCGACGGACAGGGTCCGCGCACCCTCCCCGAAAAACAACGGCGGCTCCGCGGGCGCGGTCCCGGTCAGCGCTGCGCCGAGCAAGCGCGAGCGCCGCACCGAATGGGTCTGGCGCGGCACGGACACCGGATCGGTATAAAGCAGCCGCGCTGCCGGCTCATAGCCGGAGCCCTGCGTCGCGTTGCCAAGCCCGATGATGGGCGCCTGCGGCGCGCGCGCGGCGACGCGCGCGACCACCGCGGTCTTGAGCAGGCCCTGGCTTTCGATCACGGCGTCATAGCGTTCGTGGCGCAGGGCATCGCGCACCGCGCCGATCTCGCGCCAGGTGCCGCCTTGTAGCAAGCGCTTGCGCCAGCGCCGTAGCGCAAACGGGATCACGCGACGCACCTCGGACAGTAGGCGCACCAGCTCAACGTAGCCTTCTTCGACGACCCAGTCGATTTCGGCGCCCGGCCAGCGCGCGCGCAAGTCATGCACCAGCGGCATGTTGTGCACCACATCGCCAAGCGACGACACCTTGACCAGCAGGATGCGCGGCCGCTCCGGCAGCGCAAAAGGAACCGCGGCCGGCATGGGCTGCGCCACACCGGCCGCGACAGACGATGCCGCAGGCTTCAGAACGGGAGCTGAGCATCCGGCTTCTCGGCGAGGATCACGCGCTTGAATTCCGCCTGGATACGCGCCAGCGCGGCGTCGTTGTCCGCCTCGAAACGCATCACCACCACCGGCGTGGTATTGGACGGACGTGCCAGGCCAAAGCCGTCGGCATATTCCACCCGCACGCCGTCGATGGTGATCACTTCGCGCGCGCCGTCGAACCGTGCGTTGGCGCGTATCTTGTCGAGCAGCGTGAAGGGCTCGCCCTCGGCGCACTTCAGCTGTAGTTCAGGGGTGTTGTTGGCGTTCGGCAGCGCGTTCAGCACCGCGCTGGGATCGGCATGGCGCGACAGGATTTCCAGCAGGCGCGCGCCGGTGTAGAGGCCATCGTCAAAGCCGTACCAGCGGTCCTTGAAGAAGACATGGCCACTCATTTCGCCGGCGATCGGCGCGCCGGTTTCCTTCAGCTTGGCCTTCACCAGCGAATGTCCGGTCTTCCACATCAGCGGCTCGCCGCCGTGCTGGCGGATCCATGGCGCTAGCTTGCCCGTGCACTTGACGTCGTAGATCACCTGCGCGCCCGGATTGCGCGAGAGGATTTCCTCGGCAAACAGCATCAGCTGGCGGTCGGGGAAGATGACCTGCCCGTCCTTGGTCACCACGCCCAGGCGGTCGCCGTCACCATCGAAGGCCAGGCCCAGCTCGCAGTCGGTCTCGCGCAGGGTCTTCATCAGGTCCTGCAGGTTTTCGATATGCGCGGGATCGGGATGGTGGTTGGGGAAGTTGCCGTCGACCTCGCAGAACAGCTCGACCACTTCGCAGCCCAGGCCGCGGAACAGGTCGCCGACGAAGGCGCCGGCCACGCCATTGCCGGCATCCAGCGCGATCTTCATCGGCCGGGACAGCTTGACGTCGCCAAGGATGCGATCGAGGTACTTCTGGCGCACATCAACTTCCTTGTACGCGCCGGCGCCCCGGGTGAACGCCCCGGCCTCGATGCGCTTGCGCAAATCCTGGATCTGCTCGCCGTAGATGGCCCCGCCTGCCAGCACCATCTTGAAGCCGTTGTAGTCGGGCGGGTTATGGCTGCCGGTGACCATGATGCCCGAGGTGGGGCGTACGCCATCGATCTCGATATTGGTCGCGAAATAGACCATCGGCGTGGCCACCATGCCCAGATCGAGCACGTCCAGCCCGGTGGCGCGCAGGCCCTCGACCAGGCCACCGATCAGGTCCGGACCGGACAGCCGGCCGTCGCGGCCGACGGCGATGGAAGTCTCGCCAAGCTCCACGGCGGCGGAGCCGAACGACAAGCCGATCTGGCGCGCGACGTCGCGGGTGAGCGTTTTGCCCACGATGCCGCGAATGTCATAGGCTTTGAAGATGGAAGGATCGATTTGCATGTAGGGTCCTGAGTTGCTTGTCGTCCGCGCCACACCTTGCCAGCAGGCCGATGCGGCGCCCCAAAGGCAGCTATTTTGCCGGATTGCAGCGGGCCCGGGCGGTATAATCGCCGCATTATCACGGATGGACACAATTTTCGGAGTCTGTCCTACATCGGGCGGTGCCCTGCCTCGCACTCGGTGGCATTTTGTGCTGCCGCGGAGCCCCCGGCGGACCCTATCCGTCACGAAACGTACAAAGCCTTGAAGCCATCCGCGCAACCGTCGTCCCGACCTCGCATTGCCTACCTGATCACCAATGCGGAGATCGGCGGCGCGCAGTCGCATGTCGCCGACCTGCTGCGGTCGACGGCCGGCAAGGCGGATACCGTTCTGCTGGCGGGCGGCGACGGCCCCCTCTTCGAAATCGCGGCACGCAACGGTGCGCAGGCCATCCGGCTGACTCGGCTGGACAATGCCCTGTCGCCCTGGCGCGCCATCCATGCCCTGCGTGAACTGGTCGGGGCATTGAAACAGGCCGCGCCGGACCTGATCCATGCGCACAGCGCCAAGGCAGGCGCGCTGGGCCGCATCGCCGGACTGTTGCTCGGCATACCCGTGGTCTATACCGTCCACGGCTTTGCTTTCAAGCCCGAAGCCCCACCGCGCCAGCGCATGGTCGCGCGCGTGGCGGAATGGCTGCTGGCGCCGCTGGCGGCGCGCGTGATCTGCGTCGCGCATGCGGAACGACAGCTGGCCCGCTCGCTTCCCTTGCCCACCGAACGCATTTCCGTCATTCCCAACGGCATCCCCGATACATCTTATCGCGCCGACCCGCAAGCCCCCTTGCGAAGGATTGTGATGGTCGCGCGCTTTGCCGCGCCCAAGCGCCAGGACGCGGCGATCCGCGCGTTCGCGCGCGCAGGGCTGCAGTCGTGCGTGCTGACCTTGGTCGGAGATGGCCCACAGCGGCACGCCATGCATCAACTGGCGCAACAGCTTGCACCGGGGCGCGTGGAGTTTCCCGGCAACGTCACGGAAGTGCCGGCGCTGCTGGCTTCGGCCCAGGCCTTTGTACTGGCGTCGGACCACGAAGGCTTTCCGCTGTCCGTGCTCGAAGCGATGCGGGCCGGACTGCCGGTGGTCGCCTCGAATCTGCCTGGCATTCGCGAGCAGCTCGAAGACAACCGGTACGGGCTCCTGGTCGATCACGATGACGAGCATTCGTTCGCCGCAGCGCTGCGCCGCCTTGCCGACGACGGCGCCCTGCGCGCGGCGCTCGGCCACGGCGCGCGCCAGCGCTGGGAGCAATGCTATGGCCTGGAACGCATGACCGACGCCACCTGGTCCGTCTACCGCGACACCCTCGCCCAAACGCCCCGCGCCGCGCGGGTGCCGACATCATGACCATCAAGGCCGACAGCATGCGGCACCGCGCCCTGCGCATGCGCACCGGCGGTTCCGAGACCGTGCGCCGCGTCAGCCGGATGGTGGCCTGGGCCGTGCTCGGCCTGGCGCTGTTCGCGCTCAGTGCGGTCGGCGCCGAAATGGCCCACCGCGCCGGTATCGTGACCTACGTGTTCACACGCACCCTGCTATGGTCCGTGATGCCGTACCTGGTCGCGTTCATGCTGCTGCATCGCTCGCTGCACCTGCCGGCGATGGAGGGCAACAGCCTGGCCGGACTTGCCGCGACGCTGCCCTTCTGCGGCTTGCTCTTTGTCTTTGCCGCCTTCCATATCGAATACTCGCGCGGCGCGCTGCTGCTGTCCTACCTGATCACGCTGGCGTGGCTCTGGACCGGCTATCGACGCTTCGTGCAGAACTACGTGCCGCTGTTCGGCTATACCGATCCGGGTACGCTGGCGCAGCTGGACGCCATCCTTGCCATGCCCGGCGCCGCGGCACCGGCCCGCATCCGCTTCGAACCGGTAGGCTCGCTGGAGGACGCCAGGCACTTCGACGGGCTGATGGTAGAGCGCAGCGCCACCGGCGACCCCGAACGCACGCGGCTGCTCGCGCACTACAAGATGAGCCATGTCCGCATGTACTCGGTCGAGCGCGTCGGCGAAATGCTGACCGGCCGCGTCGGCCTGGCGCACATCGACGAGAACTTCCTGGACGACTACGCCGCGCACTACCTCTATGGCTACCTGAAGCGTGCGATCGATATCGTGGCGGTCGCCTGCCTGGCCCCGCTGGCCGCGCCGCTGGGACTTGCCGTCGCGCTGGCGATTCGGCTGGAAACCCCAGGTGGCGCCATCTTCCGGCAAGAACGCGTGGGACTGTTCGGCAAGCCCTTCGTCATGCTCAAGTTCCGCAGCATGGGCGTCGACGCCAGCGCTCCCGCCCTGTTCGCGGCACGCCGCGATCCGCGCGTGACCCGCGTCGGCCGCATTATCCGCAAGTACCGGCTGGACGAGATCCCGCAACTATGGAACGTGCTGCTCGGGCATATGAGCCTGATCGGCCCGCGGCCGGAGCAGGCGCCCATGGTCGACCGGTTTTCCGAAACGATTCCCTATTACCCGTACCGCCACCTGGTGCGGCCCGGCCTGTCGGGCTGGGCCCAGGTGCAGCAGGGTTACGCCGGCAGCCACGAGGAAACCGTGACCAAGCTCAGCTATGACCTGTATTACGTCAAGCATTGTTCGCTGGCGCTGGATCTGCTGATCGGCGTGAAGACACTCAGGACCCTCGCGACCGGTTACGGAGCCCGCTGATGGGCAGCGTCGACGACACTGCCGCGCCGGCGCCCTTGCGCATCCTTGTCATCACCACAGGCCTGAAGCTGGGCGGCGCCGAGCAGCAGATCGCGGCGCTGGCACGCGCCTTCCTGGCGCTGGGCAACGAGGTCGCCGTCCTCAGCCTGACGCAGGGGCAGGAGATCGACTTGCCTGGCGCCATCCACGTCACCGAACTGGACATGCGCAAGACCCCGCTGTCGATGCTTGCCGCGCTGCGCCAGGCTCGCCGCCTTGTACGGCAATGGCGCCCGGACGTCATCCACGCCCATATGGTCCACGCCAACCTCTTCGCACGAGTGCTGGCCAGAACGGGACGCATGCCGCCGGTCATCTGCTCGGCGCACAGCGCGCGCGAAGGCGGGCGCCTGCGTGCCCTCGCCTACCGCGTCACGGACCGCTGGTGCGCGCTGACGACCCACGTCAGCGATGCCGGCCGCCTGGCGATGGTGGCCAGCGGCGCCGTGCCGGACGGGCGCGTGATCGTGATGCCGAACGGCATCGATACCAGCCGCTTTCGCCCGGACCAGGCTTCGCGCGAACAGACCCGGCGCAACCTCGGCTTGGGGCCTGACGACCGGCTTGTGCTCAACGTCGGCAGGCTGGTACCAGAGAAGGACCATGCCATGCTGATCGAGGCCTTCGCCGAAGTTTGCCGCGACCTGCCCAAGGCGAGGCTCATGATTGCCGGAGATGGCCCATTGCGCGATGCGCTCGCGCACCAGATCGCCCGGCACGGGCTGAACCAAGTCGTGCTGCTGGCCGGCGCCCGTAACGACATCCCGGAACTGCTGCGCGCCGCCGATGTCTTCGTGCTGTCTTCGCGCATCGAAGGCATGCCGCTGGCGGTGGGCGAAGCGCTGGCCAGCGGGCTGCCGGTCGTGGCGACCGCCGCGGCAGGCGTGGCCGAACTGGCGGGAGACACCGCCACGCTGACGCCCACGGGAAATCCGCAGGCCCTGGCGAGCGCCTTGCGCAACGCCATCGCAAGCCTGCCCGGCACCGGAACCGAACGCGACCGTCGCCGCCAGCGCATCGTTGGCCATTTCGACGTGAACGGTGTGGCGCGGCAATGGCTGGCGCAATACCGCAGCCTGAGGAAACAACGCTGATGCGCCGCAAAGTCGCAAGCAACCTGCTGTGGATGCTGGCCGACCGTGGCTTGCAGGTGGTCGTGGGGATCGGCGTGGTGGCCATGCTGGCGCGGGCGCTGGGCACCGAAGGGTTCGCGCATTTCCAGTATGCGCAGTCGCTGGTGTTTATTGCGGCGTCGATACCGTTGATTTGCTCGGCGGAGGTGGTGGTGCCGCGGTTGGTGGCGATGGCAGCGCCGGAAGCGCGGCATGTTCTGGTCGCGCACGTCTTTGCCATTCGGCTGAGCGCGGGCATTGCTGGCTATGTCCTGATGTGCCTTTGGCTGGTCGCCTCGCAACAGCCCGCCGACACATGGATTCCCGCCGCAATTCTCGGGACGGCAGTCATGATGCGAGAGCCGTTCGGCGTCGCCATTGCATGGATGCAGGCACGCACCCACAATCGTCCTAATGTCATGTTCAACCTGATCGCCCTGGCCGCCAAAGCCGGCCTGATCGCGACCCTGTATTTCGCCGGCATCGAGCTTGTCTCGGCGTATGCCGGCGCTTTTGCGATCGAGCCACTGATCGCCTCGGTGCTGCTTGCCTGGTACTACCTGTCTCGCGCTCCGAAAACAGTCCCTGCGCATGACCCCGCCCTGACTCGCGAACTGGTGTACGACGGTGTGCTGTTCTGGATCAGTTTCATGCTGATGGTCGCCGCACGCCGCGCCGACCAGTTAATCCTGAAGCCAGTGGTGCCGCTGGACGAACTGGGCACTTACGCGGCCACCATGCAAATACTCGACAACTTCACTACCCTCGCCACCATCCTGGCCGCAGGCGTAGCGCCGCTCTACGTATTTGCGCAGCAGTCTGGCATTGCGGCGCGCCGCAATGTCCTGCGCGTTGCTGCGGGCATGACTGTCCTTGGCGCAGCAGGCGCCATCATTCTGGCGCTCTGTGCGGACCCAGTCGTTCACCTGCTTTACGGCAAGGCGTTCGGCGAAACCGCGGGGCTGTTGCGGCTGGCTGCATTGGCATCAATCCTGGTGTTTGCCGATGTGGGACTGAGCCTGTTGCCCATATACCTGCGTCGGCCGCGCTGGGTGGCAATCAAGTGGGGATTGGTCCTTGCCACCACGGTGGCGGTCGACCTGGTGGCAATCCCTCATCTCGGCGTCCGCGGCGCCGTGGCCGGTTACGCGGCCGCCAATGCCGTCGCGGTGGTGTT
This sequence comes from Cupriavidus sp., assembly GCA_013362725.1. Classification (GTDB taxonomy): domain Bacteria; phylum Pseudomonadota; class Gammaproteobacteria; order Burkholderiales; family Burkholderiaceae; genus Cupriavidus. Next base: position 2,090 of record JABFVP010000268.1, on the reverse strand, counting down.
TGGCCTGATCCTGATCCTTCGCGTCCGCACCACCGCTATCAGGGCGGCAATATCCGCCTGACCAGATCGGAATACCCCGAGACGGCCTTACTCCCCATTATTGCCCGAGTTGAAACCGCGCCTGCCGCGCAGCACGATTCGGCGGCCAACGCGCAGGCAGCGCCATGCATTGCGCATCAGCAACAGATGAAGCCCGGTGACACCAAGGAACGAAAGAAATAGCACCTGCTCCGAGACCCCTTGCTTCCAGCAGTAAACGCCAACGAAACCCAGCAAGGCGTTGCTGACGAGGATGACCCAGACAATGGCATCGGGGCTCAGGCCAAGGCGAAGCAACACATGGTGCAAATGGGTACGGTCGGCAGAGAGTGGATTGCGGCGCTTCAATGCGCGACGAATGACCACCACCAGCAGATCGATCAGTACAAAGCCTAGCACCCAGAGCATGACAACTGGCGGCACATGAAGGCCGTTGTTGTAAGTCGGCTGCGATAACTCCACCGCAAACCAGACGATGCCATACCCGAGCATCAGACTGCCGGCGTCGCCGAGAAATACGCGCAACTTCCCACGGAAAGGATTCCGCATATTGAATATCAGAAAGCCGAGGATCGCCCCGCAGAAGATCACGCATACGCGCTGTGCAGCGAGATTGCCGAGTTCGCCGGATAGATAGGCGTACCAACCGAATACGATCAGCGAAAGCCCCCCCGCCAGGCCATCGAGTCCGTCGCTCATGTTCATGGCGTTGATGACGGCGACTACGGCGAAAAGCGTCAGCGGGATGGCCCAGTTTGCCAATTCGATTTCACGCCGGCCGAAGATGTCGCCCAGCGACGTCAGATAGACGCCGCCCCATGACGTCATCAGGATCGCCGCAAAGATCTGTGCGCCCAGTTTTGCCACCGGAGACATGCCTTGCATATCATCAATTAGTCCGACAAAGGCCAGCAATGTCAGCCCTCCCAACAGCGCGACGTAGTAGCCCTGATTGCGCATGAACAAGAGGCAACCAGCCCAGACAGCCAGCGTTACGGCAATGCCGCCGACCAGCGGCACCGCTCCGTGGTGCCGCTTACGGTTGTCGGGACGATCCAGCAGGCCACCGACCATAGCGACAGGCCGAAGCAGCAGAACACTTAGCGCAGAGACCAGGAAGGCAAAAGCTGGAACCCAAAAGAAATCGAACATGGAATCGTTCTAATAATGTTCAATTGCCGGCGGCGACCTGGCGAAAGCGGAATCGCCAGTAGGCGGAGGACGTAAATAGCCTCATCATGCTTGCCAGATGCCAGCGGAGGTAACGAAGGCGGCGGTGGCTATCACGGCGAGCATCGTGCATTACTATGACATCATTGGCCAGGTGGACACTGCCTCCATTCAGCCATGTGCGAAGGCAAACGTCCACATCTTCACAATAAAGATGGTACCGGTCGTCGAAGCCGCCCAGTCGCCGGAAAACGCTCGCGTCAAACAGAAGAAACATGCCGGCAACCCAGTCAACCGGAACCGTGCCTTCGCCGGTGTAGTCCGGCGGCAACCGCTTGTTGGCTAACCGGGTGAGCGCCCGTCGCAGTAGCACTAATGGTCTCGGCACTTTCCGCGCACTGTCCTCAACCGCACCGTCGTTGGCCACCACACGCGGCGCAACAACCCCCGGCCGTGCCGAGACTTGCGCCAATAGCGCAGGAAAGGGATTCTCGATCAGCCGGACATCCGGATTGACGACGCAGAAATACGGCGTATCGCAAAAAGCAAAAGCCGCGTTGTGGTTCGCCCCGAAACCCTTAGGCTCGGCATTCTGGATATAGCGGATGTCGAGATCACCAAAGGTATCGTCCGTGTTGCGGCGTTCGGGCAAGTTCTCCGTAACAACCACTTTCAAGGGGAGCTCATGGGCGATCGTAGACAGTTGCCTGATCAGCGGACGCATCAGTTCGCCCTGGCCGTGGCTGACCAGCGAAACCGTCAACAGCTTAGCGGTTGCTTCCACGACCTGATCTCACATCCACCAACGCACCACCGCGGCCCTTTACGCCGTCGATGATGCCTCGGGTCATCAATCGGATTCGCTTCAGCCGCGGCGACAT
>JABFVP010000396.1 GCA_013362725.1 Cupriavidus sp. | reverse complement strand
ACCACCGTGACCAGTTCGGTCAGCGGGGCGTCCTTCAGCACCAGTCCATGCACCTGGGTGTCGAGGATCGAGCGCAGCACCAGCGGGTTGGTGATCATGGTCAGCACGATCACCGCCAGCGAGGGATGCCGCCGCCGCAGGCTAGCCAGCAGGCGCAATCCGTCGCTGTTGCGTTCCCCCTGCGCGGGCATGTGGTAGTCCGTAATGACGACGTCGGGGCGCAGGCTGTCGATGCTGTTGAGCAGCGCCGTCGCGCTGGTCACGCTGCCGCAGACTTCCCAGCCGGTCTGGGTGTGCAGGCGGTCGGCGACGGCCGCCGAGACCAACGGGTGGTCGTCGGCGAGCAGGATCCTCAATGCCATCGGGTTGCTCCTCGATTCTTGTTCACGCGGCGCAGCCTTCGGCGAATGTCAAGAAAACGCCGCACGCCTTGGTGACGTGCGGCGCAAAATGACGCCAGACAGGGAGGCGCCGGACAACTGCTCGCATGACCGCCGGTCCGGGCCAAACGGGAGACGGCCGGACTGCGGCAATGCCATGGCAGCATAGCGGCGAGTCAGTGCGGCGGAACTAGGAGGATTCGTAAATCACGGCCCGAATAGATCGTTGCACCGTCCGGCGCGTGCGGGCGCGGCGGGCAGTTCGGAAATCCATTTCGGGAAGGGATAAACGGCGCGGGTGTCGCCAATCCGTGACAACGGTCCGTGACAACGACCGGTGACAAGAAAGGGCGCTGCCGCCTTGCAGCGGACCGCGCCGGTTTGCATGTTGGTTATCGCGCCCGGCGGTCAGGTCGTCGCGACCTCGGCCGGGACTGAACGCCCGTTGCGGCGTCCGTCGATGGCCTTGAGCGGGTCGCGCAGCACCGCGCTGCCGACTTCCATGACATCGCGCAGCACGCCTTGGTCGCGGCTGTGCTCCGCCCCCCAGAAATGCAGCGCGGCCCATTCGGGGAAGCTGCTTGGCGGTGCCAGCAGCCGGGTCTTGCGCTCGCGCGTGACCAGCGGCACGTTGAAATCCAGCACCGGGCAGATGCCGCCGGCGGAATGCAGCAGCGTGATCTGCGTGTGCCAGGATGGCACCACCGTCTCGCGATGACCGGGCGTGCTGGCCTGCCGGCTCAGGAAGGCACGCAACGGACTGCCGGCCTCGCTGTCTTCCTGCAGCAGGATCCACGCGCTCTCGCTCTCATCCTGGCTGCCGCCGCGCGTTGCGCTGACCAGCCGGCGCGGCGTGGCCATGATGTTGTGCTGGCGCACGCGTTCGGGGTCATGCCCGCTATCGACGACGAAGGCGCAGTCCAGTTCGCCATCACCCAGCTGCCCGGCCAGCGCGGCGTCGGCAATCACCGGGCGCGTAACAAAGCTGTCTTGCGGAAACTGCTCGCACAGCGCGGTCAGGATCTCGGTGATGACGGGATCGCCGATCGATGAGGAAAAGCCGATGGAGACGCGCCTGCCGCCGTCGCGGCGTTTGCTCAGGCCCGGTTCGCCGGGCCGCACCAGGTGGTTCCATTTCGCCAGGATCTGGCGCGCCGTCTGTTCCAGCCGCAGCGCATGCGGGGTGGGCTCGAGCATGCCGTTGCGCTTGACGAACAATGGGTCGCCGGTGATCTCGCGCAAGCGCGCCAGGCTGTAGGCCACGGTGGGCACGCGTCCCTGGGTGCAAGCCGCGACGGCACTCAGGTCACGGTACTCCATGACTAGAACAAAGACATGCAACAACTTCGTGCTGACATGACGCATTCCGGCTTCTCCCGATACATGACTTCGCTTTCTTGTTCTATGTCGGTCTGATGCAAACAGCGATGCGCCAGTGGTGGCGCGCATGTAGGCAGGGCGCACCGCTGCGCGTTGGCCACCCTGCCGAGCCAGGCGGGTAAAGCATGAAATCCCTCATGCAAGGCTTCGGCAGGATGTTTCACTACACGCGTGACACGCCAGTGTCCACGTAGCTTGGGCCCACAACTTAGCGACTCTTGGATCCATCAAATCCGGCGCATGCCGACGGCCGGGGATGGGTACCGGCATGCGAGGCGATTCCTGGGTGGTGCGCTGCCGGGCCGCGCTTCTGCCGGCGCTGCAGTGGCGCTGTGCGAAGGCGTGTGAAATTTAGTTATGCCGGGGAATCTTAATACATGCTTAGAAAAAAACATAGAAACTTGAATTGACGACAGACCTGTCAATTCTTTTTTGACGCTTTTGTTTCAATCCGCAGACATGGCTTGCAATCAGCGTTTACGGGCGGGCGGGCGTCAAATGCCGGTTCCGGTAACGGTATTTCTTCCCCCGCTTGGGTGACATTTGCATGCAATCAGTCCATGCAATTTCCAAATTGGAATAACGAGATTTGGTAACGCATGCCAATGGCTGCCACCGCTGCGCCGCGATAATTTTCTTAACTCGCACTGCGAAGACACTGAATTGCCTTTTGCCGCGGCCCTGGGCTAACTTACGGCGAGAGTCGGCACGGTTGGCGTCGCCGACTGGCTGTTGCGACGCCCGGGCCCGCGCCGTTGCGAAGCGGAGAGATTCGTGAACAGACGGTATTCGGAAGATCAGATCCGCGGTTATCTCGCCGAGGCGGCCAGCGGCGTTCCGGTGCGCGAGCTGTGCGCGCGCTACGGCTTCAGCGATGCATCGTTCTACGGCTGGCGCAGCCGCTACGGCCAGCCCGGCAACGGCGAGGCGCGCGACGGGCGCAAGCTGCGCGACCTGCAGGAAGAGAATGCCAGGCTGAAGAGTATGCTTGCGGATGCGCTGCTCAAGCTTGAGTTGATGCGCAACCGTACCGGCCGACGCGGCGGCAATAGCAAGGACCGCTAGCGACGGACGGTTCCCGCAACATGCCCACGGCCAAGGATTCGCCGTGGTTGGCTCCGGAGTAAGGGTTTTATGAAGTTTCTGATCAAGGCGGGCATGCTGGCATGCACCGCCATGGTGGCTGCCCCGGTGTGGGGGGCCGGCAATGCCAGCGCGGCTGCAGCCGCTGCAGCCGCTTCGACGGCCGCTACGCCGATGGTGGCGCCGCCACCGCCGCGGATGCTGGATGAGGCCACGGCGGTGGTGGAGGGGCCTGGCGGCTCGCTCTCGGCGTCGCAGCGGCAGCACTGCCAGGGTTTGCTCGACCGGATCAACGCACTGCCCGGCGGCCCGCGGTGGTCTGCCGGCAAAGGTTCGGTCACCACGGCTGACGGGCGCACCTACCCGAGACTGGAACACCAGGCGGATCGCAAGCGCCTGGAAGAAGCGTATCGCCAGCAGTGTGCGCAGGAGCGCCGCTGAGCGGTGCCATGGCCGCGGCCGGCCGTCACTTGCCGACTTGTGGAGCGTCAGCATGCATCGTCTTCAACAGTTTTTCGCATGGTGTCTGGCACTGATGCTGATGGCGCCGCTGCAGCCGGCGCTGGCGCAAACCAGGCTGAGCCAGGCGCAACTGGACCAGCTCACCGCGCCGGTGGCGCTGTATCCCGATGCGCTGCTGTCCCAAGTGCTGATGGCCGCCACCTATCCGGCCGACGTGGCCGCGGCGGCGCAATGGTCCAAGGCCAATCCCGGGCTGTCTGGCGACGCCGCCACCAAGGCGGTGGCCGGGCAGAAGTGGGACCCCAGCGTGCAGTCGCTGGCGGCGTTCCCGTCGGTGCTCGACATGATGGGCCGCCAGCCGCAGTGGGTGCAGTCGATCGGCGATGCGTTCCTGGCGCAGCCCAATGACGTGATGGATTCGGTGCAGCGCCTGCGCGTGCAGGCGCAGAAAGCAGGCACGCTCAAGACCACCGAGCAGCAGAAGGTAGTGACCCAGAACACCGGCGGCAACACCATCGTGCAGATCGAGCCGGCCAATCCACAGGTGGTCTACGTGCCTGCCTATAACCCGACCACGGTCTACGGCACCTGGCCGTATCCGGCCTATCCGCCGGCGTATTACCCACCGCCGCCGGGCTCGGTGTTCGCGACGGCGCTGGTATCGGGCATCGGCTTCGGATTGGGTGTGGCCGCGGTCGATGCGATGTGGGGCGGCTTCGACTGGCATGACCATGATGTCAACATCAACGTGAACCGCTACAACAACATCAATGTCAACCAGCGCCTGGACGTGAACCGTGCCACCGTGAACTGGCAGCACGATCCGGTCCGGCGCGGCAACGTGCCATACAACAACGCGGCGGTGCGTGGCCGCTATGACCAGCAGCGCCAGGCAGGGCTGGCCGATCGCCAGGCCGGCGCCGTGCAGCGCGACTCGTCGGCGCGCGACCAGGCACGCGATCGCGCCGCGCGCTCGTTCGAAGGCCGTACCGGCCAGGCGATTGGGGGACATGACGGTGGCGT
>JABFVP010000111.1 GCA_013362725.1 Cupriavidus sp. | reverse complement strand
GCCGCCGCCCCCGCCATCGCGCGCGCGGCCCGGTCCACCCCATTCCCTGTCCGCCCCGATGAAAGCCAGCATGCTTGCCAAGCTCGACCAACTGGCCGAGCGACTCGACGAAGTCAACGCCCTGCTCGCGCGCGAAGACGCGACCGCCAATATCGACCAGTACCGCAAGCTCAGCCGCGAGCACGCCGAGCTGTCGCCCGTGGCCGAGCAATACGGCCAATACCGGCAGGCCCAGGACGACCTCGCCACCGCGCAGGCGCTGCTCGACGATCCGGAGATGAAGGACTTCGCCGCCGACGAGATCGCCGCCGCGCGCGACCGGCTGGAAGCGCTGCAGGCCAGCCTGCAGCGCCTGCTACTGCCCCGGGACCCCAACGATGACCGCAACCTGCTGCTGGAAATCCGCGCCGGCACCGGCGGCGAGGAAAGCGCGCTGTTCGCTGCCGATCTGCTGCGGATGTACACGCGTTACGCCGAACGGCAGCGCTGGCAGGTCGAGGTGATGAGCGAGTCGGAATCGGACCTGGGCGGCTACAAGGAAGTCATCATCCGGATCGCCGGCGATGCCGCATTTTCGCGGCTGAAGTTCGAATCGGGCGGCCACCGCGTGCAGCGCGTGCCCGCCACCGAGGCGCAGGGCCGCATCCATACCTCGGCCTGCACGGTCGCCGTGATGCCCGAGGCCGACGAAGTCGGCGAGGTCGAGATCAACCCGGCCGACCTGCGCATCGACACCTTCCGCGCCTCCGGCGCCGGCGGCCAGCACGTCAACAAGACCGATTCCGCGGTGCGCCTGACCCACCTGCCCACCGGCATCGTGGTCGAATGCCAGGACGACCGCAGCCAGCACCGCAACAAGGACAAGGCGATGAAGGTGCTCGCCGCCCGCATCAAGGACATGCAGGCGCGTGCCGCGCAGGCGCGCGAGGCCAGCACCCGGCGCAACCTGATCGGCTCGGGCGACCGCAGCGACCGCATCCGCACCTACAACTTCCCGCAGGGCCGCGTGACCGACCACCGCATCAACCTGACGCTGTACAAAATTGACATGATCATGGACGGCGACCTGGACGAATTGCTGTCGGCGCTGTCCGCCGAGCACCAGGCGGACCAGCTGGCGGCGTTGGGCGAAGACGCCTGAGCGGCACTTCACAGCGCCCGCACCAAGCTTCCGCGACGAACACTGCGTAAAGTCGCCGATGTCTTTGTATCTGTTGTAAATGCTTGAAACAGCACTGGCAGGGGTAAGGTCGCTGTCTATAATCGATTTCGACCGGCAAACGGAGAATGGTGCCGGGTAGTCTCTCCCGAGAACATAGCTAGGACGAAATCATGAAAAAACTGCTCGCGCTGTTGATGATCACCGCGGCCATGGCCGCTTGCAGCAAGAAGGAAGAAGCGCCGCCCGCTGCCTCGAATGCCGAGAGCGCGATGCAGAGCGCCGCCGAATCCGCCAAGGCCGCCGCAAGCGATGCCGCCGCTGCCGCCAGCAACGCCGCAGATGCCGCCAAGGCTGCCGCCAGCGACGCCGCCTCGAACGCTTCCGCCGCCGCCGAGAAGGCCAAGGAAGACGCCGGCAGCGCCATGGAGCACGCCAAGCAGGCCGCCAAGGACGCCGTCAACGCCGGCGCCGACAAGGCCAAGGACGCCGTCAATAAGTAATCGCCCCGGCGGGGGCATTGCGCCCGCCGTCGCCGATGAGCGGTACACTGGCACGAAGCCGGAAGCTTCACCAGAGCACCGCCCCAAGCCCCGCCAGGTCCAGCACCGGTGGGGTTTTTTATAGCCGGCACCAGAACCGTCTTTTACCACTCGATGTCCACCCCCGACTCTGCCGCGCTGCCGGCCACCCCCACCCTGCGCGAGGCGCAGAGCCTGGCCGCCATGGCCGGACTGCCTGCGCTCGAAGCGCGCATGCTGCTGACCCACGTCACCGGCCTGAGCCGCACCCAGCTGATCACGCGCGACACCGACGCACTCACCATCGCCCAGCGCGACGCCTTTGCCACGCTGCTGGCGCGGCGGCTGGCGGGCGAGCCGATGGCCTACCTGATCGGCGAGCGCGAGTTCTTCGGCCGCAAGTTCCGGGTCACGCCCGATGTGCTGATCCCGCGCCCCGATACCGAAGTTGCCGCGGAAGCCGCGCTGGCGCGGCTGGCCACGGTGCCGCAGCCCAACGTGCTGGACCTCGGCACGGGCTCCGGCATCCTTGCCGTGACGCTGGCGCGCGAGCGGCGCGACGCGCGCGTCTGGGCCACCGACATCTCGCCCGGCGCGCTGATGGTGGCGCAGGACAATGCCCGCGCGCTGGGCGCCGAGCATATCGAGTTCATGGTCTCGGACTGGTACGCGGCGCTGCCGCCAGAGCTGCGCTTTCACCTGATCGTCAGCAACCCGCCCTATATCGCCGTGGGCGACCCGCACCTGGCCGAAGGCGACCTGCGCTTCGAGCCGATCGACGCGCTGACCGACCACGACGACGGCCTCTCCGACCTGCGTGCCATCGTCGGCGGCGCCGGCGCGCGGCTGCTGCCCGGTGGCTGGCTGCTGATGGAACACGGCTATGACCAGGCGGCGGCCACGCGCCAGTTGCTGCAAGCCGGCGGCTTCGACGAGATCTTCACCGCGCGCGACCTGGCCGGGCTGGAGCGCTGCACCGGCGGACGCTGGCCGGGCGCAGCGGCCGCCGGTACGGTCGCGGCACCCTGAAGCACCGCGGCGATTCCGGTAAAATCGGCGTCAGATATCCGCCGTGCGGCCCGGCCGCGCGGTATTCCATTCTCCCCAGGAGGCGCCCGCGACACGGCCTCGCCCCACTGAAAAGCAAACCATGAGCGACGTGCAGCAACAGATCGACCAGATCGTCAAGGGCAACCCCGTAGTCCTGTTCATGAAGGGCACCGCGCAATTCCCGATGTGCGGTTTCTCGGGCCGCGCCATCCAGATCCTGAAGGCCTGCGGCGTCGATGCGCCGACCACGGTCAACGTGCTGGACGACGAAGGCATCCGCCAGGGCATCAAGGAATACGCCAACTGGCCCACCATTCCCCAGCTCTACGTGAACGGCGAGTTCATCGGCGGCTCGGACATCATGATGGAGATGTACCAGAACGGCGAACTGCAAACCCTGCTGAAGGGCTGAGCTGCGCCATGTCCGGGGCTGGCGGCACACCGCATCGGCTGATCGTCGCCATCACCGGCGCCACCGGCGCGATCTACGGCGTGCGCCTGCTGCAGGTGCTGCGCGCGGCGCCCGGGGTGGAAACCCACCTGCTGATTTCGCCGGCAGGCGTGATGAACCTGCAGCACGAGCTGGACATCGGCCGCGCCGAGGTCGAAGCACTGGCCAGCGTGGTGCACAACGTGCGCGACATCGGCGCGACCATCGCCAGCGGCTCGTTCCGGGCGCACGCCATGGTGGTAGCGCCGTGCTCGATGCGCACGCTGGCGGCGATCGCGCATGGTTTCTCGGACAACCTGATCACGCGCGCCGCCGACGTCACGCTCAAGGAGCGCCGCAAGCTGGTGCTGATGGTGCGGGAAACGCCGCTGAACCTTGCGCACCTGCGCAACATGACGGCGGTGACGGAGATGGGCGGGATCGTGTTCCCGCCGGTGCCGGGCTTTTACCAGAAGCCGCAGAGCATTGCCGAGCTGATCGACCATACGGTCGGGCGCGTGCTGGACCTGGTGGACCTGCCGCAGATCGGGCAGACTCTCGCACCCAGCTGGGGCGGGCTGAACGCCCGCGCCGGCGACGCAGGCGGGAACTGAGCCGCGCCGCCGCGCTGCCGGCGAGGCTTACCAGCGGCGGTAGCCGCGGCCATAGTAGCCATAGCCGCCGTAGTAGTAAGGACGCGGCGCCACCACCACCGGCGCGGGCGCCACGTACACCGGCGCCGGACCGACCGCCGGGCCGGCGGGCGTGGGATAGACGGCGCAGCCGCCCAGCAGGGTCACCGATGCCGCACCGGCAGCCAGTCCAATCGTCAGCATTCTCATCATTTCATCCTTGGGGTCGCAACGGGCATGTGCCTGCCTTGCTGACGTTATACGGGTGGAATGCGTAATACGGCGTCAAAGCCGTGTAACGCTTGTTACCGTTCCCTACGCGTCATGTCGCGGCCCCTGGATGCCGTCAGATTTCGAAGCGGATTCCCTGTGCCAGCGGCAGCGAATCGCCATAGTTGATGGTGTTGGTGGCGCGGCGCATATAACCCTTCCACGCATCCGAGCCCGACTCGCGCCCGCCGCCGGTCGCCTTCTCGCCGCCGAAGGCGCCGCCGATTTCGGCGCCGCTGGTGCCGATATTGACGTTGGCGATGCCGCAAT
>JABFVP010000191.1 GCA_013362725.1 Cupriavidus sp. | reverse complement strand
GATCTGATCGGCAAAGCCGGCCTCGAGCACCAGGTCGCGCGGCGCGTCGGTCTTGGGCAGCTTGCGCAGCGTCACGCTGCCATTGCCGTTCTTGTCCAGCGTCAGCGGCAGCTTGTCGGCGACCAGCTTCTGGCCGTCGGCGCTGGCATCGCCCTGCTGGTCTTGGTCCATCTCTTCGTCGCCGCCGCTTTCGCGCTGCGCGCGCGGCGGGTTGAACGAGAACTCGTCGTAGCCGGGGAAGCTCACGTATTTGTCGCGCAGCAGTGCGGACACGCGCACCGGCAGCCCGGCCGCGCCGCCGCCGGACAGATAGTGGATCTCGACCCCGAGCGGCAGTTCGGCCGGCGCCACCACCGGCCCGGCCTTGCCCGCTACCTGCAGCGTGCCGGCCAGCACCGGCAGGCGGAAAGCCTCGACCCGGAAGCTGCCGCTGGCGTAGCTGCGCGCGCCGCCGTCGTCCTGCGCGCCGTCGCCCTTCTGCGTCTGCAGCTCGACGGTGTAGATCCCGAGCTTGGCCGCCGCGGGCACCTGGAAGGTGCTTTCCGCGCTGCGCCCGCCGGTCGCGGTCTGGCGCCATTGCAGCGGCAGCTCGTAGCTCTGGCCGCTGCCTTCATGACGGATGGTCACGCGCGTGGGCAGCGGACGGCTCGCCGGCGGCAAGGCAAAGCCCTGCGCGGTCTCGGCGCGGATCAGGTGCTTCATCGACACGGTTTCGCCGGCGCGCAGCAGGGTGCGGTCGAAGATGGTGTGGGCGCGCACGGTGGGCGTCGCGCTGGTGTCGGTCGGAACATTGAAGCGCCAGCTCTCGATGCCGCGGTTCCAGTCCGACATCACGAAGGCCATGTCGGCCTTGCCACGCGCCTGCGGGTGCGTGGCGGCGATGCGGGCGGAAACGAAATAGCCCGACAGCCCGTTCTGGTCGCAGGCGCTCTCCGGTGCCGCGGCCAGTCTGGCAAAGCGTGCCACGCCGCTGGCATCGGTACGGCCTTCGCCCAGCAGGCGCCCGCTGCAGTCGCGCACCGCCACGGCGGCGTCGCGCACCGGCTTGCCGTCGTCCAGCGCGGTGACCCAGGCCACCCCGCTGCGGCTGCCGTCGTCCTCGTTGCCAGGGCTGCGGCCCAGCTTGAAATGCACGCCCAGGTTGGTGACCAGCGCCGCGGTGCGCACGTACATCGGCGCGCGCTTGCCCAGCAGCGCCTCGCCCAGCATCGGCGAGGCGATCTCGACCACATGGAAGCCCGGTTCCGGCAAGGGGATACCGACCACCTCGAACGGCCGCGGCGCATCGCCCGAAGGCTTGGGCACCGCCAGCTTCTGCACGCCGGGGGCGCGCTCGAGCAGCGACACCGAACGGGTTTCGATCGACACCGCATTGCGCGGATTGTTGACGCGGTACGGCGAGCGGCCCGCCAGCACGGCGTCGAGTTCGCCGCGCGTATAGCTGGCTTCGTGCAGGCGCCGCACCAGGCCCAGCCACTGCATCACGGCGGCGTCGTCGTCGACGCGCAGCTTCATCACGGTGCCGGCGCGGGCCTGCACGCCGCGCACGGCAAGGTCGGCTTCGACATTGCGCAGCGTCACCGGCAGCAGCGGCGGGTAGTCTTGTGCCGACTTGCCGCGCGGCAATTCGCCGATGCGTTCGACTACGCCGAACGGTGCCGCGGCAAACTTTGCCAGCGGCGGCATCGCGGCCGTGGCCACCTTGAGCGGAAACAGGTCGGCATTGGCCAGCGCGCGGCCGCTGTCGTCCTGCAGCTTGCGCGGCACTTCGATGGTGAACTGCGCCTTCTCGGCGAACGGCGCGACGAAGGTGAGCGCGCTGACGCTGGCGTCCGGCGCCAGGTCAGGGTCGAACTGCGGCGCGCGCGGGCCCGACGGGGTCTTCAGCACCACGCTCTCGGCCAGCTTGCGCGGCACCGGCGCGGAGAAGGTCACCGTCATCGGCCGCAGCGGCGTGCAGGGCGACTGCGCGTGTTCGCGTTCGCAGCTGAAGCTGGCGGTAAACGGCTCGCGCACGGTGTAGTCGAAGCGGCGTTCCTCGCGCGTGGCAACGCCCGATGGCGTGGCAATGCCCGCGCCCAGCACCAGCTGCACGCGCGCCGCGGCCGGCAGCCGCTGCTGGCAGGCGAGCAGGTGCACCGCGTCGGGCGCCGGCTTGGCCAGGCGGTCCCAGCGGATCGCCTCGAGCACGGCGTCGCGCTCCTTGCCGGCCAGCAGCCGCACCGGGATGCGCTCGCCCAGACCCTGCGCCTGGCACCAGACGTGCTCGCGCACCGAGGACGCGGTGGCAGCGCCGTTGAAGCGCAGCGCGAAGACCTGGTCTTCCTCGATCTCGCCGCCGGAAGGCCGGCTCGAGACCACGGTCGGGCCGCCGGTCTCGAAGCGGTATTCCACCTTGCCGGCATAGGCCGTACCGGCCTCGCTGCGCAGGCCGGCACGCATGCGCACGGTGCAGCGCACGCCCGGCGGCAGGTCGCTGGCGAAGTCGTAGACCCAGTTTCTGGCGTCGATCCAGCGGGCCTGGCCGCTGGTGCTGGCGCCGGTACAGGAAACCGCCGCGGGTGCCGTGGCCTGGACATCGCCCATCGGCACCATGGCTTCGTCGAAGCGGATCGCCACCTGGCGTACCTGGCCGACCGTGCCTTCCGGCGAGAAACGGCTCACCTGCGCGGCCAGTGCGCCGCCAGGCAGACTGGCCAGCGCGGCGGTCAGGGCCAGCGCCGCGGATGCCAGCACCAGGTGCGATCGCTGTAGCGAACTGCCAAGACCCCGATCGGCTCGGGCGACGATTCCCTTCATCCTGCCATCCTCCGTTCCCGCCACGTTCGCGGCACCCGGCGAGGGTGACACGCACGCCACAGGAGTGCAAGGCCGGCGCGTGCCCGCGAAGCGCCGCGGGAATGATTTCAGCGCAGGTGCGACAGCGGCAGCGGGCCCTCGCACTTGATCGCGGTCAGCACGATGTTCGAACGCACGCTCTCCACGCCGGGCACGCGCATCAGCCGTTTCATGGTGAATTCGGCTAGCGTGGGCAGGTCAGGCACCACCACGCGAATCAGGTAGTCGGCCTCGCCGGCGACGGAATAGCACTCCTGCACCTCTTCCAGCAGCAGGATCTCTTCGCGGAAGCGCTCGATGATGGTGTCGCCGTGATGGGCCAGCTTGACGCTGACAAAGACCACCACGCCCAGGCCCAGCGCCTGCGACGAAAGGCTGACGCGATAGCCGGTAATGACCCCGTCGGCCTCCAGCCGCGCCAGCCGGCGCCCGACCTGGCTGGGCGACAGGTGCACGCGTTCGGCCAGCTGCTGGTGGGTGGTGCGGCCGTCGGCCTGCAGCGCGGTCAGCAGGGCCAGGTCATACGCGTCGAGGGAAACACCGTAGGCAGCCATACACAAATCCCGCATATCTCAATCCGTGAATGCACATTATATGCATGGTCCGTCCAAATCGAGCGGACTATGCGGACAGATTGCAGCTTCTGGCGCCTAAACTACGCAGTAAATCCGCATCCCTGCTGGCGCCGACGCAGCCAGCACGCATTACAAGGAGACACCCGCAATATGTCCATCGCCATGGCCACCGAAACCCCCGGCGCCTTCCAGGGCACCCTGACCGACAAACTCAAGGAACAGTTCGATGCCGGCCTGCTGTCCGGCCAGGAACTGCGCCCGGACTTCACCATCGCCCAGCCGGTGCACCGCTACACCAGCATCGACCACGCCATCTGGCGCAAGCTGTACGAGCGGCAGGCCGAGATGCTGCGCGGCCGCGTCAGCGACGAATTCCTCCAGGGTCTGGCCACGCTGGGCATGGAAAAGGACCGCGTGCCGGACTTCGACCAGCTCAACGAAACCCTGATGCGCGCCACCGGCTGGCAGGTCGTGGCCGTGCCCGGGCTGGTGCCCGACGAGGTGTTCTTCGAGCATCTGGCCAACCGCCGCTTCCCGGCCAGCTGGTGGATGCGCAAGCCCGAGCAGCTCGACTACCTGCAGGAGCCCGACTGCTTCCACGATGTGTTCGGCCACGTGCCGCTGCTGATCAACCCGGTCTTTGCCGACTACATGGAGGCCTACGGCAAGGGCGGCCTGAAGGCGGCCGGCCTGGGCGCGCTGGACATGCTGTCGCGCCTGTACTGGTACACGGTCGAGTTTGGCCTGATCCGCACGGAGCAGGGACTGCGCATCTACGGCGCCGGCATCTTGTCGAGCCAGGGCGAGTCGATCTACAGCCTGGATTCGGCCAGCCCCAACCGGATCGGCTTCGATGTGCGCCGCATCATGCGCACGCGCTACCGCATCGACACTTTCCAGAAGACGTACTTCGTGATCGACAGCTTCGAGCAACTATTCGACGCCACCCGCCCCGATTTCGCGCCGCTGTATGAAGCGCTGCGCGCGCAGCCGACGCTGGGCGCGGGCGACATCGCCGAGGGCGACCACGTGATCAACGCCGGCACCCGCGAAGGCTGGGCCGATACCGAAGACATCTGACCGACCGCGGCCAGCCCCGGAGCGCCCTGCTTCATTCCCCGCTTTGTGAAACAATGCCGGCATGCCCGCCGCCCCGGCGCGGGCGGGCCGGCTGTCCGCATGGTGCGCATCGTCCGCACTGCGCGGCCTTCGTTTTTCCAAGAACCAGATCGAGCCCACCATGACCCCTCTGTCCCCGCAAGCCCGTGCCACGCTGCTCGCCGAACTGCCCGGCTGGACCACCGTCGCCGACCGCGACGCGATCTTCAAGCGCTTTACCTTCCACGACTTCAACGCCGCCTTCGGCTTCATGACGCGCGTGGCGATCCAGGCCGAGAAGGCCGATCACCACCCGGAATGGTTCAACGTCTACAACCGCGTCGACATCACGCTGTCCACGCACGACGCCAACGGCCTGACCCAGCGCGACATCGACCTGGCCCACTTCATCGAGCGCGCCGCCGACGCGGTGAGCAACTGAACCGGCGGGCCGCGGCGGCGGCTGTAGGCTGACCGTAAGGAAGCGCGGGGCGGCGCCTAGTACAATCTGCGGCAGGCCCGCACCGCCGTGTGTGCCATGGGGCCCTTGCCCTGCTTGATTGCCTGCCATGCCCAACGTCCTTCCCGAGCTGCCGCCATGCGTATCCTGCTGATCGAGGACGACCGCCAGATTGCCAGCGGCGTCGAAGCCGGCCTGTCCCGCGCCGGCCACCAGGTGCGCGTCGTCCACGACGGCGTCTATGCCACCGAACACCTGCTGCGCGAGCAGCACGACCTGGTCATCCTCGACCTGGGCCTGCCCGGCATCGACGGCATGACCCTGCTGGCGCGCTACCGCGCCCGCAACCGCACCACTCCCGTCATCATCCTGACCGCGCGCGACGAGCTCGAAGACAAGCTCTCCGGCCTGAACGCGGGCGCCGACGACTACCTGATCAAACCCTTCGCGCTGCCGGAGCTGGAAGCGCGCGTGCGCGTGCTGCTGCGCCGCAGCCAGCATGGCGAGGCCGCGCCCGAGCGCGACGTGCGCCTGGGCCGGTTGCGGCTATCCGGCAACGACCGCCGCATGTTTATCGACGCGCGCCCGCTTGAGCTGTCGCCGCGCGAGTTCGCGGTGCTCGAGCTGCTGCTGCAGCGCCAGGGCCGCGTGGTCAGCAAGGCCCAGCTGCAGGACCACCTGGCCACCTTTGCCCACCCCGCCGGCGAGGGCGGCGATACCGTCGGCGACACCGCGATCGAGGTCTACGTGCACCGCGTGCGCAAGAAGCTCGAGGACAGCGACGTCGAGATCGTCACCGTGCGCGGCTTCGGCTACCTGCTGCAGATCCGCGCCGGACAATGAGCCACGGCCGGCTCCCGCGCCCCCTGGCCTAGGCCATGTGGCCCAGATCCCGCAACGCGCGTTCCGCCGCCAACCCCACCGCTGCCGTTGATGCCAGCGGCGGCGGCCCGGCCGTGCCGGGCACCGAGGCCGGCGGCATGCGCCAGGCCACGCGGCCCGGTTCCAACCCCAGCCTGCGCGTGCACCTGCTGCGCGCGCTGGCCACGCCGCTGTTCGCGCTGGTGCTGACCAGCGGCTCGCTGTCCTACTGGCTGGCGGCGCACTACACCACGCAGGTGTTCGACCGCGCGCTGTACGGGGTGGCCAACAACATCGCCCAGCAGATCCGCATCGCCGGCCCGCGGCTGGAGCAGGACATCCCGATGATCGCGCAGACGCTGGTCGAGGCCGAAGGCACCGACCGCATCTACTGGCGCATCCACGGGCCCGATGGCCTGATTGGCGGCATGGACACCTGGCTGGGCTACGGCACCGGCCAGACCACGCTGCACGATGCGCGGCTGTTCTACGCCTGGTTCAGCGGACGCCAGGTGCGCGCGGTGCGGCTGCCGGTGATGCTGCCCAGCGCCGCGGTCGACGAGCTTGGCACCAGCGAGGCCGGCAAGCCCGCGCGCGGCCCCATCGTGGTCGAGGTGGCGGAACTGCTGGACCGGCGCGAGACCGCCGCCAACGAGATCCTGCTGTCGGTGTCGGTGCCGCTGATCCTGCTGCTGCTGGTCGGCAGCCTGATCCTGTCGCACGTGCTCAAGGAAGAGCTGGTGCCGCTGCAGATCCTGGCCGACAAGCTCAACCGCCAGACCGCGCGCTCGCTGGCCGCCCTCGATGAAACCCAGGTGCCGGCCGAGGTGGCGCCGCTGATCCGCGGCCTGAACGCGCTGCTGGCGCGGCTGCGCGACGCGCTCGACGCGCAGCGCAAGTTCATCGCCGATGCTGCCCACCAGCTGCGCACGCCGCTGACCGCGGTCAAGCTGCATGCCGACCGCGCGCAGAGCGCCGATTCGCTGGAAGTGGCCCGCCATGCGCTGCGCGAGGTGCAGACCGCGGCCGACCGCGCGGTGCGGCTGTCCAACCAGCTGCTGTCGCTGGCGCGGGCCGAGCCCGGGCTGTCGCTGGAGCGGCTGGGGCCGGTGGAACACTTCGACCTGGCCGAACTGGCCTTCGAGATTGGCGCCGAGTGGGTACCGCAGGCGCTGGCGCGCCGCATCGACCTGGGCTTCGAGATCCTGCCCGGCCCCACCTTCACCGGCGGCGCGCCGGCAGTGGTGCGCGGCAACCGGCTGCTGATGCGCGAGGCGCTGTCCAACCTGATCGACAATGCGGTGAAATACGTGCCGTCGGGCGGGCGCATCACGGTGCGCGCCGGCGGCGAGGCCATGGGCCACCGCGGCATGGCGGTGGTGATGGTGGAAGACAACGGTCCGGGCATCCCGCCGCAGCGGCGCGAGGAAGTGTTCAAGCGCTTCTTCCGCGGCGATCGCGCACCGGAGCCCGGCGGCGGCCGCGCCGACCAGGCGGGCGGAGCCGGCCTGGGGCTGGCCATCGTGCATGAGATCGTGACCCTGCACCACGGCACCATCCGCATCGAGGACGTGCCGCCAGCGCCGGGCGCGGCGACTCAACCTTCCGCCACGGGCAGCACGCCCGAGCGGCGCGCGGTGATGCGCTTCGTGATCCGGATCCCGTGCGAGCCGGCAGGGTCGGTGGCCTGAACCCGCGGGTGCGCGGGTGGCGGACTTATTTGGCCTTCTTTTTCTTTTCCTTCGGCGCCAGCATGGTGCCGCGGCATTGCGGGCTGCCGCAGCGGCACTCGAATTCCTTCTTCAGCTTGGCGGTATAGCGCGCGTCGATCACCAGGCCGTAGTCATAGAACAGCTCCTCGCCCTGGGCAATGTTGCGCAGCGCGTGGATAAAGACGCGACCCTTCTTTTCGCGCGCCTCGCAGTTTGGCTCGCAGGCATGGTTGATCCAGCGCGCGCGGTTGCCGCCGTACTTGGCATCGATGACGCTGCCGTCGTCCAGGCTGAAGTAGAAGGTGTGGTTGGGATCGCTGGGATCGTGCGGATGGCGCTCCAGCGCCTTCTTCCACGAAATATGCTCGCCCTTGTACTCGATCACGCGCTCGCCCTCGGCAATCGGGGCAATCGCATAGACGCCCTTGCCGTGCACGCCTGACTGGCGCACCTCGATGCGGTCGCTTGCCGTTTTCTTGCTGCCCTCGCCCGCTGCCTTGCGCTTTGCCTTGTCCGCCATTTGCCTTTCCGTGCTTTCGCCTGTTGTGCCTCGATGACCGGTGCCGGCCGCCCGGCGCGATCGGGGATGATACCGGGGCGGCCGCGGCACGTATACGTGGCAACGCTGCCGTTCGTGGCTGCAACCGGCGCGAGCGACGTATACATCCCCCGCCGTATCGCACACCCGGCTTACGTCGCGCCCGTTTACCACCCCGCATGTGGATAACCCCGCCCCGATCTGTGGACAAGCACGCGGATTGGGTGTGGGCTGCCTGGGGCTGGCATGGGGATGCCTCGGGCATAAGTCGGAGGGGGTTCGGCTGGCGCCTCATCCATTGGGCGGAGTCTTCCACTTCGGCCAACATTCGATGAGACCACTTCTCGTTTACGTAAACCCTTGAAGGCAAAGAGGTTTACGGGGTTTTCCACAGCAGCTGCGGGTGTTTACCTACTACTACTATCTGTATACATGAAAGAAAAAGGTAAACCGAAAGAACGACCCCAGGCCTGAGGCATCGTCCGAAAGGCGACAGGCGTAAACGGCGGGTTTGCGAGAGACTTTCTGTTTGGCCGTTCGGGCGGTGCGTAGACCGGTGACGTATACCCCGCGAGGTATACGGGGCAGCAAACCGCAATCGTTGCGGTATACACGGTACGGTGCGGTGCGGCAGCCTAGGATCCCATGCATGCGCCGAATAACGCCGGGTAAGGCTGGAGGTGACCCGGTTCAGGCCATGCACCATAGTGCAGTTGACTGCGTTGCAGCCCATATGGCGCCTCCAGTCCGTTAAGGGGCTGAGGGGTGCCCAGACCCTTGGAATGGAATTCAGGGCTGTCAGCGGCCTTCTGAAGGCGCCTGGCGTGCGGGTATACCGTGCCACGCTGATCGCCGCCGCCCAGGCATTAGACGTTCGGCGTTTGCCGTTTACGCCGCTGTCCGGCCGGTAACGCGCCCACATCCGCTTCCCTCGATTTGCCTCCAGCCCAGCGCAGGCGCGGCCTCACGGAAACCGCCAGGTAACAATCTGTTCCCGGTGCGCCTTGTCCGACACGGTATCATGTGGCCCGCGGCGTCTTTGCCGGAGCGGTGCCAGCCTGGCCGCCCGGCCGCGGACGCCTGTGTTTTATCAACTCGATACGGAGTGAAGCATGACGAAAACCGAACTGATCGACGCTATCGCAGCCGGGGTGGACGGTCTGACCAAGGCCAAGGCGGAACAGGCACTGAACGTGACCCTGTCGGCCATCATGGACGCAGTGGCCAAGGGTGACACGCTGAGCCTCATCGGCTTTGGCACGTTCAGCAAGGGCGAGCGTGGCGAGCGCATGGCGCGCAACCCGCGTACCGGTGAAGAAATCAAGGTCGAAGCCGCCAAGACCGTGAAGTTCAAGGCTGGCCAGAAGTTCAAGGACGCTGTCAACCAGTGATCCTGACGGGCTGCACTGCAGAGCCCGGCATTGCCTGACCCCGCCATGCCGCCGCCCCGGTGCCCAAGGGCGCAGGCGCGCGCCAGGCGGGGGACGTTATCCACAGTCGCGATCTGAATATCCTGCAGTATCCGCCGCATCGCCCGCCCAGCGCCTGGGCGATGGCGCGCCAAGTCTTCCAACAGGCGTCCAGCCTTGGCCAGAACTCGCCATGCCGGGCGCCGTGCCATGTGGGGCCAACATGTTTGCCCGTCCGCAGCGCCGCAGATCTCCACAGCGTTATGCACAACGCTTTCCACAGCCGGTTCCACAGCGTTCTCCACAGGTGCGCGCGCCGCTGCGCGTCGCCTGCGCGGCCGCGCTGGTAGCGCTGCTGAGCGCCTGCACCACGGTCATCGAACCGGCCCGGCCGCAGGCGCGGGCGCTGCCGGACACCGAGCGGCCGGTGACGAGCCCGGGCGCCACGCCGCGCGAGCGCATCGTCGAGATCGCCACCCAGGAATGGACCCGCTGGGGCGGACAGGTGGTGCGGCTGGGCCGCGACGACACCTCTTGCGTGACCTACAGCCCGGTGCCGGCACCGGAACTGCCGCCGGAGCTGCCCCTGGCGTCGCCGGCCGACGCCACGGCGCCCGCCGTGGCCACCACTGATACCGAGTCCAAGACCAACGGCAATCCGCCGCCGGCAGCCAGCTGCCTGTCTTTCCCGGACGGCACCGGCATGGAGGCCACGCCGCTGGGCTGCACGCTGGCGCGCCGCTACTGGGGCATCGTCGGCGAAACGCCCAGCTGCAGGCAGGTCACGCAGGGCGCGTGGGCCTGGTCGGCGGTCTTCGTGTCATGGGTACTGCGCAAGGCTGGGCTGGACGAGCGCCAGTTCCTGACGGGCCAGTCGCACTCGATGTACGTGGTCGATGCCCGCGACGGCATCCTGCCGCGCCCCGCGTTCCGCATCGAGCCGGTGCCGGCGATGCCCCGCCCCGGCGACATCATCTGTGCCGGCCGCGGCCGTGACCGCTATCTCGAGGACATCGCCGAGATCGGTTTCGGCACCACGCCGATGCATTGCGACATCGTCGTCGCCGTGGATCCGGCCGCGCGCGTGGTGCGCGCCATCGGTGGCAACGTCCAGCAGTCGGTATCGATGGAAGAGATCGAGCTGGGCGACTCGGGCCTGCTCGATGGGGTCACCAACTCGCACATGCCGTGGCTGCTGGTGATGCGCAACGATTTGCAGTAGCCGGTTTATCGATAACGAATTATCAGCACGCACTCAGTTCTTTATTGCTGATAAATAACGTAAATAAACGAGCGATCAGTCGAACAATTCCAGCTGTGCGGTATCCCGGTCGCTCGTACCCACCCCGACACCCAGCAGCCGCACCGGCAAGCCCCGACGCGCATGACCCTCGGCCAGCAGCCGTGCATAGACGCCGCGGTCCGGGGCATGGCCGCGGCATTCCACCGTGGTCTGCCGGAAGTCCGAGAAGCGCAGCTTGACCGTGAGCTTGTCGATGGTGTCGTGCGCCTGGGCGCGCGCGATGCGCGCCTCCAGCATGGCGATCAGGGGTTCCAGCTCGGCCAGGCAGGCCTGCAGGTCGGGCAGGTCGTCGGCATAGGTCTCTTCCACGCTGATCGACTTGCGCTCGCGCTCGGGCGTGACCGCGCGCTCGTCGACGCCGCGGCACAGCTTGTACAGCCGCGCCCCGAACACGCCAAATTCGCGATGCAGGCGGTCCGGCGACCACGGCCGCAAATCGCCGCAAGTCTCTGCCCCAAGCCGGCGCAGCTTGGCCGCGGTGACCTTGCCCACGCCGTGGATGCGCTCCACCGGCAGCGCGGCGACAAAGGCGTCGACCGCGGCCGGCCTGACCACGAACAGGCCGTCGGGCTTGTTCCAGTCGCTGGCGATCTTGGCGACGAACTTGCTGGGGCCGACGCCGGCCGACACGGTCACCCCGACCTCCTCGCGCACGCGCTGGCGGATCTCTTCGGCGATGCGGGTGGCGCTGCCGGCATGGTGAGTGCACAGGCTGACATCGAGATAAGCCTCGTCCAGCGACAGCGGCTCTACCAGCGCGGTGTATTCGCGGTAGATCGCAAAAATGCGGCGCGAGACCTCGCGGTATTTGTCCATCGCGGGACGCACGATCAGCAGGTCCGGACAGCGCTTGAGCGCCTGCGCCGAGGCCATCGCCGAACGCACGCCGTAGGCGCGCGCCTCGTAGTTGCAGGTGGCGATCACCCCGCGCCGGTCGGGCGCGCCGCCCACGGCCATCGGCCGGCCGCGTAGCGACGAGTCGTCGCGCATTTCAACGGAGGCGTAGAAGCAGTCGCAATCACAGTGGATGATCTTGCGCTGGACCGCGGCACTGGTGTCAGGCGGGGCGGACATGGGGGCCGGGATGGGGAGCGGCTAGCTGCGGATTATCAGTGTAACGAATGGCTGATATCCAATTTCACGTGGTCTCATTGATCGATTGGATGCCAGCGGGCTTCTGCCGCGCAGTCATCCACAACCCTTCGGCCGCATACAAGGCCAGCGACAGCCAGATCAGCGCGTAGCCCACCTGCTTCTGCGCCGGGAACGGCTCGTGCCACAGCCACACGCCCAGCAGCAGTTGCAGGGTCGGACCGGTGTACTGCAGCAGTCCCAGCAAACTCAGCGGAATGCGCCGTGCGCCGGCGGCAAAGAAAAGCAGGGGCACCGCTGTCACCGGCCCGGCCAGCAACAGCAGCCACTGCGTACCCGGCGCTGCGTGGGTAAAGCTGTCCTGGCCGGTGGCGAACAGCCAGCCCAGCGCCGCTGCGGCCAGCGGGAACAGCAGCAGCGTTTCCAGCGACAGCCCTTCCAGCGCGCCCAGCGCACCGGTCTTGCGCAGCAGCCCGTAGCCGCCGAAGCTGGCGGCCAGGCCCAGCGCGATCCACGGCAGCTGCCCCGCCGCTACTGTCAGCCAGGCCACGCCTGCGGCCGCCACCGCGATCGCCAGCCATTGCACCCGGCGCAGGCGCTCATGCAGGAACACCACGCCGAGCAGCACGCTGAACAGCGGGTTGATGAAATACCCCAGGCTGGCGTCGACCACGCGGTTCGCCGACACCGCCCAGATATACAGGAACCAGTTGGCGCACAGCAGCGCCGCGCTGGCAGCAAACGACAGCAACAGGCGCCGGTCCCTGAGTACCTGGCCCAGCCACGCCCACTGACGGCGCCAGGCCAGGATCAGCCCCAGGAAGACCAGCGACCACACCATCCGGTGCAGCAGGATCTCCATCGGCGCGATACCGGGAAGCGACTTGATGTAGAGCGGGAGCAGGCCCCAGATAAGGTACGCCAGCAGGGCGTAGAGAATGCCGAGTTGCATAAGGTTTTCCGATCGATGCCGGCGATTCTACCGGGGCAGCGCCATCCCCGCCGGAGCGATGCCTGCACGCACGGCCAACAAAAAACCCCATGCTCCCGGAGGACCATGGGGTCTTGCTGCGGGCCCGGTTGCCCGGGCGCCACGCGGCTTACAGCTTGCGCGCGAAGCTGAACTGGGCGAAGCCCTGCTCGGCCACGTTGAACCACGCCGCCTGGTTGTTGCGGAACACGCGCCAGTCGTCGTAGATCTTCTTGAACGAGGGGTTCTTCGCGGTTTCGTCGGCGTAGGACTCCTGGGTCGCCTTGAAGCAGGCCTCCATGATCTCCTTGGAGAACGGACGCAGCTTGACGCCGTTTTCCAGCAGGCGCGCCAGCGCCTGCGGGTTAACCGTGTCGTACTTGGCCATCATGGTCGTGTGCGCTTCGATGGTGGCGGTTTCCAGCGCGCGCTTGTACAGCGCGGGGAGCTTCTCGAACTCGCTGGCCGAGGCGTAGAACGACAGCTGCGCGCTGCCTTCCCACCAGCCCGGATAGTAGTAGTACGGCGCCACCTTGTAGAAGCCCAGCTTCTCGTCATCGTACGGGCCCACCCACTCGGCCGCGTCGATGGTGCCCTTTTCCAGCGCGGGGTAGATGTCGCCGCCGGCAATCTGCTGCGGCACCACGCCCAGGCGCGACAGCACCACGCCGGCAAACCCGGCGATGCGGTACTTCAGGCCCTGCAGGTCGGCCACGGTCTTGATTTCCTTGCGGAACCAGCCGCCCATCTGCGCGTTGGTGTTGCCGCCCAGGAAGTTGACGACGTTGTATTCCTTGAAGAACTCGCGCATCAGCTTCATGCCGTTGCCCTGCAGCATCCAGGCGTTCTGCTGGCGCGCGGTCAGGCCGAACGGCACGGTGGTGTCGAAGCACAGCGTCGGGTTCTTGCCGAAGTAGT
The DNA here is from genome assembly GCA_013362725.1 of Cupriavidus sp. Taxonomy (GTDB): domain Bacteria; phylum Pseudomonadota; class Gammaproteobacteria; order Burkholderiales; family Burkholderiaceae; genus Cupriavidus. The sequence continues at coordinate 883 of JABFVP010000191.1, read as the reverse complement.
AGTAGCCGGCGGTGTGGCCGATCTGCACGGTGTTGTTCTGCACCGCATCCAGCACTTGCAGTCCCGGCACGATTTCGCCGGCGGCGAAGACCTTGATGTTGAACTTGCCGTCGGTCAGTTCGCGCACGCGCGCCGACAGCGTCTCGGCGCCGCCGAAGATGGTGTCGAGCGACTTGGGAAAGCTCGAGGCCAGGCGCCATTCCACGGCGGGGTTGCTGCCCACCACGGCCGGCGCGGCGGGGCCGCTGGCGGCGGCAGGCGCTGCCTTCTCTCCACCCTTGCCGCACGCGGCCAGTGCCCCGGTGGCAGCCACGGCCGACGCTTTCAACAGAAAGGAACGACGTTCCATCTCCACTTCTCCTCTTATAGATATTGATTCGGATGCGGGCGCACGGCTTGCATGAGGCTGCGCGCCGGACCGTCACGCACCGGCCGCCGGGGTACGGCGGCCTGCGCAGCGCAGTGCCTGTGGCGAACGGGCACGGCGGCGTGCCCCGCATGCCGGAAGCTGGAACCGCGCCCACGGCCGAGGGCTGTCTTACCCGAAAGACAAGCCAGCCGATTATAGCGGTGGCCCTTTCGGCACGGGGCCCCGCGCAAGTGCGGGTTTTCGCTAGTCGATTGCGTCATTTCCGCTGTTTTTCGTATTGTGAGACGCCGCACGGTGTGATGGATTTTGTAACCCGGCTTGCGGTCAAATGGTCTCGACTGATAAAAAACAGTCCCGCCTCCGGAGCCCCGCCTGCCGGATATCGTGGTTGCCCGCTGAATTGCCCCGTTGCCGTATCAAGTGCCTGCTCGCTCTCGTCGACTCCCCCTGAAGCCGTCCGGCGCTTGCGCAGGCCGCGGCGTGCCGCTGCGCCGCCTCGGTTTTGCCGTGCTG
>JABFVP010000524.1 GCA_013362725.1 Cupriavidus sp. | reverse complement strand
GCCTGCCGGTATGCTAGCGCCTGCCCCCACCCCCGGCCCCTCTCCCGCAAGCGGGAGAGGGGAGCACACCAGCAGCGAGCGGTAACATCAAGACCGAACCGGCGCCCGGTGCCCTGAAAGCGTTGGAGGCCAACGGTCACGCCTTCCAGGAGCTGGGCGGCTGATCACGCCATGGGCGGCCGCGATCGCGCTGGATGGACCGAGGCCGCCCCGGCAACTTTCCCGGCAAACCTGGCGGGCCCCCGTTTTCCCTTACAAGCCGCCCAGTGCGTTCACGGTGAAGGCCAGGATCCCCATGTTGAAGAGAAATGCGGCCACGCAATGGCCAAGCACAACCTTGCGCATATGCGCACCGGTGATGGTGACGTCGGACGTCTGGAACGTCATGCCCAGCGTGAGGCTGAAGTACAGGAAGTCCCAATAATCGGGCTCGCGCACGCCCGGCACCTCGAGGCCACCCTGATCGCCGTTGGCGGATTGCAGGTAGAACAGATGCGCGTAGTGCAACGTGAACACGGTGTTGGCGAACAGCCACGCCAGCACCAGCGTGGTCACGATCAGCACCACGTCGATCCAATGCGGCGTCTCGGGACTGGCGATCAGCGTGCCGATGGCGAACAGGATCACCAGCGACAGCAGCACCGAGATCGTCAACAGCGCCGCGCGGTTGGCATCGTTGCGCTCCGCCGTGCGCCGCATCGCCGCGGGATCGGCGCGAAACAGCGGCAGCGCGGCCCCCAGGAACACCAGGGCGGCGAGGTCAAAGCCGATCAGCAGCGCGATGCGCGGCTCTGCGCCAAGCGCCCACGCGGCGGCGGTCGCGACAAGCAACAGGGCGCCGCACAGCAAGAAGCGGGGCGGGGCGATGCGCGCGCCAATGCCGGTCTGCGCGGGGCTGCTCATGGGGCGAAGCACGGATGGCGATGCCGCATGGTCAGTATGCCGAACGTGGGCCAACGGCGGCGGGCGCGCCGCGCTCCGCCAGCGCTTCGAGCAAATCGGCCGACGGAACAAAGAACAGGCCATGCTCGCACGGTTTCGGCGTGGTCGCTGCCATCGGCAATGGTGGTTGCGACGAGGAATATCGCGCTGCGGGTGACGGAATCTGAAACGGCCTGGGGTTCGGGGAGACTGGTGGGCATCGGCATCTGTGGTGGTTCGGTCCAATCCGTCCGTGCGCAAACGGGGGAGAATTCCACGCGTAAGCGTACACGAACTGCGTGGCGGCCGGGGCCCTCATACCGGCAGAGCGAACGGATTGAACCCGGTACGTTGAAAACCTTCCGCGGCCACGGCATCGTCCAGCGCCAGCGTGGCGAGATCATCGGCGACCGCTTCGGCATGCGGATCCCGCTCCAGCGACACCACCTTCAGGTAACCGCGGCACACGCCGCAGCTTTCGGCCCGCACCGTCGCTTCGGCGGTATCGAAGCTGAGGTAGTCCAGGTCGGCGGCGGAGCCGCAGTTGCTGCATTTGGCGCGCACCATATGCCACGCGCTTTCGCACAGCGGGCAATGCAGGTAGCGCATGCCGTGGTGCTCGCCGGCCAGGATCAGGCTTGCCACCGGGGCGGTGCCGCAGACGGGGCAGGCCGGTGCCTCGGCGTTGCTGCCGCCAGGCGCCGGCATTGCGCGTGCAGCGGTGGCACATTGCAGAGACAGCGCAGACCACAGCAGCGGCGCGATGGCCGCCGCCACGGCGTCGAAGCGGCCATCGGCCAGCGCGTGGGTGGCCGCCAGGCGTTCTTCCGCGGCAAGGCCGCGCACGGCCGCGAGATGCGGTGCCACCGGCGCGGGAACGTCGTGCGCAAGCCGCGCGAGCAGACGATCCAGCAGGGCAAGGCAATGTTCCGCATGCGGTATCGCCCCGGCTGCCAGCGGCCGGCATTCAACGGCGGCGGGCAGCAGCGACGCCTGCGCCTCGGTCACGCGCGCGGCCCAACGCAGGTAATCGGCATGATCATGGCCTTCGGCCAGCGCACGCAAACGCGCGGCACGGCGGCGGTAGAGTCCGGCGAGGTCTGGCTGGAGCAGCGGTGTGAAGTGCCGCGATGACTGGTCCGGCAACCGCTCCGCCAGGTTCGGTTGCTGGTTCATTGTTCACCCCCTCTTGCGCTTGCCTGCTTCGCTTCCAGTTCGCCATGCCACCGGTCATGGTGCTGCCTGGCCCAGGCGCGCGAGACATACCCGGTCACCATCCCCGTGATCGAGCCGCGCACCCAGAGCGCCAGATAGATATGCCCGAGGATCAGCAGGATCAGTCCGATCCCGGCCACGGCATGGGCCAGGATCGCCAGGCGCAGCACAACGATCGGGAAATACTCGGCGAAATACGCGCGCCACATGACCAGCCCGGAGACCAGCAGGACCAGTATCGAAGCCATGATCAGCCAGAACAGCACCTTCTGGCCGGCGTTGTACTTGCCGATCCGCAGCGGTTCGCCGCCATGCCGGTTCATCAGCACGTCACGGATGCGCCGAAACCAGATCGCGTCAGTGCGCGCCGGCAGGTTGTAGCCCACGAAGCGCGCGAACATATAGCAAAGGCCAGCGAACACCGCGATGCCGAGGAACGGGTGCAGCAGCCGCGCCAGCTGCGGCGTGCCCAGCAGGCCGCTCATCCAGCTCACAGTGGGGAAGAACCATGAAATCCCCGACACCGCGGCAAGGAAGAAGCACAGCACGACCGCCCAGTGGCACAGCCGCTCGGCGAATTTCGTGCGCAGGATGCTGTCGTCGTGGCGCGTCATTTGGCGTCTCCGCTTGCCGTGCCGTCAGTGGCGGGGGCACTCGCGCCGTCGGGGCCGGTGTCGGTGGTATTCGGGCCGACCGCCATGAAATGAGCGGCCATGCCCACGACCGCGGCCGCGCCGACCACCGCGGCAGTGGGTTTCAGGCCATCCTTCCAGCCCGCGACCAGGGTGCTGATCTCCGGATTCTTCGGCAGGCCCGCGTAGCGCTCGGCGTCGTCGGCATGCTGCAGCACATACATCACGTGGGTGCCTCCAACCCCCGCCGGGTCATAGACGCCGGCGTTGGCATAACCGCGCTCGTTGAGCTCGGCCACGCGCTCGGCGCCAAGCGACTGCATCTCCGCCTTCGAGCCGAAGGCGATGGCGCCGGTCGGACAGGTCTTGACGCAGGCCGGCTCCTGCCCGACCGCGACGCGGTCGGAGCACAGCGTGCATTTGTAGGCCTTGTTGTCCAGCTTCGAGATGCGCGGCACATCGAACGGGCAGCCGGCGACGCAATAGCCGCAGCCGATGCACAGGTCGGACTGGAAGTCGACGATGCCGTTCGCATACTGCACGATGGCACCGGGCGCGGGGCAGGCCTTCAGGCAGCCGGGATCCTCGCAATGCATGCAGCCGTCCTTGCGGATCAGCCATTCCAGCTTGCCGGCCTGGTCCTCATGCTCGGTGAAGCGCATCAGGGTCCAGGTGTTGGGCGACAGGTCGCGCGGATTGTCGTAGATGCCGACGTTCTGCTGCACGTCGCCGCGCAGGTCATTCCATTCGTTGCAGGCGACCTGGCACGCCTTGCAGCCGATGCAGATCGACACGTCGATCAGCTTGGCCACTTCCATCTGGTGGTCGCGGATACGCGGCGCCGGCGTCAGGTCGGACGAGGCCGAGCGGCGGATGATGTTCTGTGAGTTCATGCCCGGGCTCCGGCCATCTTTTCAATATTGACGAGGAATGCCTTGAATTCCGGGGTTTGCGAATTGGCGTCGCCAACGCCCGGCGCCAGCGTGTTGGCGAGATAGCCCTTGCGGGTCGCGCCTTCGAAGCCCCAGTGGCAGGGGATGCCGACCTGCTCGACCGTTTGCCCCGCCACCTGCAGCGTGCGCATGCGCTTGGTCACCACGGCCTTGGCCGTGATGTAGCCGCGCCGCGTGGTGATCTTCACGGTATCGCCGTGCGTGATGCCCTTGTCCGCGGCCAGCTTCTCGCCGATCTCTACGAACTGCTCGGGCTGCAGCATGGCGTTCAGGTGCGAATGCTTGGTCCAGTGGCGGAACAACTCGGTCACCGAATACGTTGTGGCGACATAAGGGAAGTCGGTACGGTTGCCCAGCCGCTGCGCATCGTTCTGGAAAATGCGCGCGGTCGGGTTGTGGGTGACCCTGGCATGCAGCGGGTTTCTTGCGAGCGGGCTCTCCACCGGCTCGTAGTGCTCGGGGAAGGGACCGTCGATCATGCCGCCGGCGGAGAACAGCCGGCCCACGCCTTCGGGCAGCATGATGAACGGCCCAACGGGTGTGCCGGGCGCCGCGGTCAGCGGAAAATCGGGCACGTCCGCGCCCGTCCATTGCCGGCCGGTCCACTGCAGGATCTGGCGCCTGGGGTCCCAGGGCCTGC
>JABFVP010000297.1 GCA_013362725.1 Cupriavidus sp. | reverse complement strand
GTAGGCGCCCGCATGCGCCGGCGCGACCAGGCCGGCCGCAAGCAGCCACGCGGCCAGGACCGCGACCAGTCCTTTGAAGATTGCGTGCATCATGGAAAGGCGGCCGGCGCAGCGCTGCGCCAGGCCGTCTCAGGCCTCGACGATCATGCGGCTGCGCATCTCGAGATGCAGCGCGTGGCAGAAGTGGGTGCAATAGCACCAGAACACGCCGGGCTTGTCGGCGACGAAGGTCACCGACGCCGTCTCCTGCGGATTGACGATGAAGTTGATGTTGTACTTCGGGATGGCGAAGCCGTGCGTCAGGTCCTCGATCTTGTCGAGGTTGGTCAGGATCAGCGTGACCTCGTCGCCCCGCTTCAGCCTGATCTCGCGCAGGCTGAACACCGGCGCCTGCGAGGTGAGCTTCACCGTCACCTTGCGGCCGTTGCGGAACACGCCTGACTGCTGCGCATCCTTGATCGCCAGCGGGAAGTCGTCGAGCGCGTAGACCTGCTTCGGCCGCAGCAGCTCACGCCGGAAGATGATGAAATCGTGCGGTTCGCTGTGCACCGGATGGTCCGCCAGCAGCACCATCCTGTCGCCGGAGATGTCGATCAGCTGTTCGTTTTCGGGGTGCAGCGGACCGACCGGCAGGAAGCGGTCCTTGGAGAACTTGCAACCCACCGCCAGCAATTTGCCGTCGGCGGCAACGGTCTCGGATTGCGAGGCATTGAGGTGGCCGGGCTGGTATTGCACGTCGAGCCGGTCGACCACGTACTTGGCGCTCTTGTCGCCCCGGTGGAAGCGGATTGCCGCGTCGATGTTCCACTTGACCACCTGGCTGTCCAGAAACAGCGTGGTGTAGGCGTTGCCGCGGCCGTCGAAGGCGGTATGCAGCGGCCCCAGGCCCAGCTCGACCTCGGCGACGATGGCGTCGTCCGGCCTGGCCAGCTTGCCGTCGAACCAATCCAGCACCCTGGCGAGCTCGATCACCGTGCCGGTCGGCGACAGCTTGCCGGCGCAGATAAAGTATTTCTGGTCGGGGCTGGCGTTGACGCCGTGCGGGTTCTTGGGCACCGACACATAGGCTGTCAGCGCCGTGGCCGGGTCCTGGTTGGCGGCATGCGTGCCGTCGACCACCGGCACCCTGGAATCCCCGATGGTCCTGAACTTGCCGGCCTTCACGGCCGCCTCGATGCGGGCAATGTTGAAGAACAGGCAGGCATCGCGCTCGGCCGACATCATGTCCTCGAAGCGCACGCCCATTTCCACGTTGTACTGGTTGGTCGCGGCCAGCTTGCCGTCGTACGAGGTCGCCACCAGGTCGCAGTTGCCGTCGATCAGCACCTGCCAGCGCACCGCCATCGTCTCGGCGTCGACGCAGGTGAACAGCGAGCGGTACTTGCTGCCATCCTCGGTCGGCGTATTCGGCAGCGGCACGCCGAACTCGGCACCGCAGAACACGCGCGTGGTGTAGTTGATGCTGGCGTCGACGGGATCGCGCTTGTCCGGAAAGATGCCATGGAAGCCCTGCACATTGGGCAGCTCGGTGATCTTGTCGCAGATGAAGTAATCGAGCCGGATGCGCGCCAGCCGGGCATTGATCTTGTCGTTGATCCAGGCATAGCGGCCGTCGTAGTTGCCGTCCTTGTACGAGGCATGCACATGGTGGGTATCGCCGACGGTGTACTGCAGGCTGCCGTCGGCGCGCGTGCCCATCACGCGCTTCGACTCATTGGTGATGCCCCACCCCGTCAGCGCGTCCGGCACGAAGCACGGAATCCGGTGCAGCTCGCGCCCGGAGGGCAGGCCCAGCACGCGCATGTCGCCGGCATGGCCGCCGCTCCACAGCCCGTAATAGGTGTCCAGCTCGCCGGGCTTCAGGTGCACCGTGGTGGCCGTATTGCCGGTATGGCCGGCATGGCCGGCATGGGCACCGGCGCCGCTCGCGGGCGTGGTCGCGACCGCGCCGCCGTTGTCGGTGCACGCCGCCACGCCGGCAAGGCCGGCGAGCGCCGCGGTATTGATAAAGCGCCGCCGTCCGGGCGCGGCCGGTGCATCGTGGGGTGGCAGGGGATGCTGCGTAGGCCTGGTCATCTTCGTTCCTCGAACCGTCATGGCAAAGGCGGAGTCCGCTCCGCCGGCTTGCTGCTTGTGTTGTCTTGTGGTGGCTTGCTGCTGCCGGCTACAGATGGTCGAAGCAGTTGGCGCGATCGAGCTTGATGATCGTCATGGTTCTCTTGAATATTCATTTTCGATGCATGTTTTTCTCCGACGGTGCGGACAGAATGGCGGCACGGCAAGGCTCACCGCCGCTTTTGCGATCGATACCCTCCTCGTCATGCGCTTCAAGACCCTACTGCCTGCACAGCCTTCCCTCCCCCACATCGACCACGTTGACCACATCGACCGCCGGCGCCGCGCCCTCGTCCGCGGCGCCGCGAGCGTGCCGCTGCTCACCACCGGGATGTTCGTGCGGCCGGCGCTGGCTGATCCCTCGGTCACGCGTGCATCGCGGCGCTTGCTCGGCACGCGCGTCGACATCGCGGTGCAGGACAACTGCCACGGCGCGGTGCAGGCCGCCATCGCCGCGGCCTTTGCGGAGATGGCGCGGCTGGAGCAGTTGATGAGCCGCTATCGCGCTGACAGCCAGGTCAACGCGCTGCAGCGCGCGGCGGGCCGCCACGCGGTGCACGTGGCGCCGGAACTGATGACAGTGCTGCAGGCCGCCGCGGCGGTTTCGGCACGATCCCTGGGCGCCTTCGATATCACTGTCGGCGCCTTCGCCGGCTGGCGCTTCGGCGCGGATGGCAACCGCTTGCCCGATGCCGCCGAACTGGCGCGCGAGCGCCCGCTGGTGGACTACCGGCAGGTGCGGCTCGACGCCCGCCGCGGCCAGGCCATGCTGGCCCGCCCCGGCATGCGCCTGGACCTCGGCGGCATCGCCAAGCTGCCGATCCTCGATGCGGGCATGCAGGTACTGCGGCGGCACGGGCTGGCCAATGCCATGATCAACGGCGGCGGCGATGTGCTCGCCATGGGCCAGTTGCAGGGGCGCGACTGGCGCATCGGCCTGCGCGACCCGCTCGCGCCGGCCCGGCTGCAAGGCGTGCTGCAGCTGAGCGACGCCGTGGTGGCGTCGTCAGGCGACTACGAGCGCTGCTTTGTCGCCGGGGGACGGCGCTATCACCATGTGCTCGATCCCGCCACCGGCCTGCCGTCGGCCGGGCCGCACGGGGTCACGCTGGTGGCGCCTACCGTGGCCGCGGTCAACGGACTGGGCGCCGCGCTGATGGTGGCCGGCCAGGCGGCATGGGCACGGCTGACCGGCGGCAGCGCCGGCATCGATGGCCTGATCGTGGGCGATGGCGGCCGATGGATGTCCGCCGGCATGACGCAAAGGTTGCGGGTGGCCTGAAGCCCTGGCCGCGGACGAAAAAAAAGCCGCTTCCAGCGAAGCGGCTTGCTTGCCTGCGGCCAGCGCTGCCGGCCGTTACTTCTTCAGCACCAGGTCGCCCGGCAGCGACTCGATGTAGGCGGCAATGTCCTTCAGTTCCTTGCGCGTGAACGGGCGCGGCTTGCCATCCTTGCCGGTGACCGCCGGGTTGGCGTTGACCTGGCCGGCCATGATCGCGTTGGAACGGCCCACCAGCGCGTTGCCCGACACCTGGTAGGACATCAGCGCGTGATACAGGTAGTCGGCATGCTGGCCGGCCAGCTTGGGGTAGTCGGGCGAGATCGGCTTGTTCATGCCGGCGCCATGGCAGGCCACGCAGTTGCCCTTTTCGACCAGGGTCTTGCCGTGGGCAAGGTCGGCGGCCAAGGCCGGCATGGCGGCGGCACCCAGCACGAGTGCGCCGAGCGCGAACGAAAGCGTCTTGAGCGTCTTCATGTGGGTCTCTTACTTGAGGGAATTGTTCTGCGTGCCGGCGTTCTGCTGCGAGTAGTACGCCGCCACGTTGGCGATGTCCTGCTCGGTCAGCGTCGCGGCGATGCTGCGCATGGTGGGGTGCTTGCGCTCGCCCTTCTGGTAGGCCTTCAGCGCGTTCTCGATGTACTTGGCGCTCTGGCCGCCCAGCAGCGGCACTTCATAGATCTCGGGGAAGGACGCACGGTAGCCCGGAATGCCGTGGCACCCGATGCACATTGCAACCTTGTCCTTGGCAGCGTCTCCATTGCCCTTGACTTCCTGTGCCTGCACGGCCGTTGCAGCCGCGCCCAGCACCACCATTGTGAGGAGCTTTTTCATTGTCTTTGCGGATTGGAAGTTAAACCGTGTGACCTGCCCTGCCGGGCGGAGACGGTTTCAGAATGCTTCTGCGGAGCAACCAGGGCAGCCAGTCGGTTGGCCGGGTGCAACCCGCCAGAGATGCCGCATCCGGTCGGTTTGCCGGGGT
>JABFVP010000269.1 GCA_013362725.1 Cupriavidus sp. | reverse complement strand
GTCGTACTGAGAGCGCGCCTGCGTGGCCGCCGCGGTCAGGAAGGTCGTCGACGTCAGCAGCAGCACGGAGCCGTCGCGCGGTCCCTTGGCCACGTAGTCGGCGCCCAGTACGCCTGCCACACCGGGACGGTTCTCCACGATCACGGTGTTGCCCAGGCGCTTCGCCAGCGCCGGCGCAATGGCGCGCGCGATCACGTCGTTGCGGGCGCCCGCCGAGAATGGCACCACGATCCGCATCAGCGGCGGGACCGCGGCTGCATGCTCGGGCGCCGCAGCGGTGGCGGACAGCGGGGAGGCGGCGATCGCCGCAGCGGCCATCGCTGCGGGCAGGCGGCACGCCAGCCGGTGCCAGATGCGCTTGAAACAGGTCTTGTCCATACGTCGTTCCGAAATCGTCGTGTTGCAGCAAGGCAGCGCGGCAACGCTGCGGAAGCGGCCACTGCGCGGCCCGGACCATCCGGACCACGGAAGGCCGCACGAAGGGATCAGGCCGGGATCTCCAGCGTCAGCAGCGGCGCATACTGCTGCGCGCCGAAGATGTCGCCATCACCCGCGCTGCCGCTGGGCTGTGCGCGGTACATGGTGAACTTGATGGCGAAGGCCGGTTCGTACTCGACGAAATCCGAAATGCGCGAGACCGGCACGCGGAACAGCGCGGCCACGCTTTCGCGGGTCAGCACCCGCGATCGCTTGACCCGTTCATATTCGGCTTGCTCGCGAAAAATGATGTCGAAGGTGATCTTGTTGACCCCGGCGTTCTTGCTGCGAATGGTCTTGGCGAGCGCGTGCAGCGGCTGCGTCGATGCCGCGGTGGACGCGGTGGGAGCGGCGGCCGGGGCGGCCGGGGCGGGCGATGGGTGGCTGGCAATGGTCATGGTGGCTTCCTTGGCAACGGGGCGCGTCAAACGCCGGCTTCGACGACATGGGTGGGAAACAGCGCTAGCGGATCGCGCACCGCCATCGTATGGTTCAGCGTCCAGCGATAGGCTGGGCTGGCGCGCAGCACTTCGTCCAGCGGGAACGACACCGAGCCGGCGGTGCCCTTCACATCCGGCAGCCGCGCGTAGAACATCTGGCGCAGGCCGATCATCGCGACTTCCTCCGCCATCTCGCGCGTGGGCGCGACGCCCTGCACCATCACGCAAAGCTCGTGGCCGGGGCGGTCGCGCAGCGGTTCCAGCTCGCCCATCACTCCGTCGCGTCCATATACGTTGTAGTGCAGCGAATAGCCGGTGTCGCCGAAGCGCGCGCGCACCTGTTCGCGCGCCCAGGCAATGACCCGGTCGACGTTGGCGATGGTGTACGGGTCGCGGATGCCGCACAGGCCCACGTAGCGCTCGCCGACCTTGCCCGAGCCTTCCAGCTTGACGCGCACCTGAGAGGCGGGTTCGAAGCGGGCGCCGGTGATGCGGGTGGTGCGCGGATCGAGCTGCTCGTAGCGGCACTGGCTCATGTCGAGCCGGCCGCCGGCGACGAATTCCTCGAAGGGGTTGGAGCGCTCGTACATCGCATGTCCGGCCACCGAGGCAATGGTGCAGCGCTGCTCGGGATGCATGGCCGTGACGCGGACGTCGCCATGAGTGATTTCGCCCAGCACGGTTTCCTTGCCGCCGTACGGCTCCGCGCAGAACGAGGCGCACTCCAGCACCTTGCCCAGGTAATACGCGTGATCGGCGGCAAAGCCATGGTGCAGCGCCGGCGCGGCGAACACCGCGGCATCGGAGCTGCGCCCGCCGATGATCACGTCGACGCCCTGGCGCAGCAGTTCCAGGTACGGGTGCACGCCGGCCATGGCGACGATGCGGTCGGTGGCGTCCAGTTCGGACAAGCTAAGGTCGGCAAAACCGTCGAGGCCGCGGATGGTTTGCCCGGCGCTGATTTGCTCCCGCACCAGCGACTTCGGCACCTCGGAATAGAAATACCCGATGCGCAGGCGCGGCAGGCGGTGCCGTTGCGCGAGGTCGCGCAGGATTTCGACGTAGCGGTCGACCCGGCTGTTGGTGCCGGTATCGCCGGCCGAACCGATGATCATCGGCACGCCCAGCCGCCGCGAGGCCAGCAGCATGTGCTCGAGATCGTGGCGCTGCCACGCTTCGGGGCTGGTCGAGGTATCGGAGCCGAGCGGCACCGGCCCCACATCATCGCTGCCCGAATCGGCCGCGATGTAGTGCGGTGCGGCGGCCACGCCGATCTCGAAACTGCCAGTGCGCAGCGGGGCAAAGCCGAGATGGCCATTGGGGCAAATGATCTTCAGCGACTGCATTCAACATTCTCCGGTTAGGTGTCGCTTCGTTAGAGCGAGTCACGCGACACTTACTACGCAGAAGCTATGCCAGCCGGACGATGGTGGAATTTCTTTTGAAGATCAAAGGCTTAGGACGATGGTAAGGTGCGTTGCGCGATTTTCACGCGACAGGTTGGCGTGAATTCCACGCCGTTGCGCGGGATGCGCGCCGCGTCAGCCGGCGGGTAATCCGAGCTTGCTCATCTGGTGCCGCAACGCATGGCGGCTCAGCCCGAGCCGGCGGGCGGCCTCGGGGAGATTGCCGCCGCAGGCCGCCAAGGCCTGTTCGATCAACCCTGCCTGGAACTGTGCCGTGGCGGCGTGGTAATCCAGCGGGCCGGCCGGCGCTGCGGTCATGGGCGTCAGGTCGGCCGCAGCCGCCGTGGCGAGGTTCATCTCGCGCAGGATCCGCGCTGGCAAGTGGGCCGGCAACACGCAGTGCCCTGGTTCGAGCAGGCAGATGCGTTCCAGCAGGTTCTCCAGTTCGCGCACATTGCCGGGCCAGCGGTATGCGCGGAAGATGCGCTCGACTTCCGGGTCGAGCCGCTCCATGCGGCTGCCGTACTGGCGGTTGTAGCGCTGCAGCGCGTTGTGCGCGAGCAGCAGGATGTCGTCGCCGCGTTCGCGCAAGGGCGGGATATTGATCGAGATGACCTGCAGCCGGTAGTACAGGTCTTCGCGGAACTTGCCGGCATTGACCTCGCTGAGCAGGATCTTGTTGGTGGCGGCGATAAAGCGCACGTCGACACTGATCGGCCGGATCGCACCGACGCGGCGGAAGCGCCGGGTATCCAGCAGTGTCAGCAGCTTGGACTGCATCACCAGGTCAAGCTCCCGCACCTCATCCAGGAACACCGTGCCGCCATTGCCGGCCTCGATCAACCCCTCCTTCTTGCCCACCGCGCCGGTGAACGCACCGCGTTCATGGCCGAACAACTCGGACTCCAGCAACTGCCCCGGGATTGCCGCGCAATTGATGTCGATGAACTCTGCGTCAGCGCGGCTCGACTGCTGGTGCAGCAGGCGCGCCACCAGGCTCTTGCCGGTGCCGGTTTCACCGTAGAGCAGGACGGTACGCGCCTGGCTTCTTGCCACGCGCGCGACCAGGTCGCGCAGGGCGGCGACCGACGGATGGTTTCCGACCAGTTCCAGGGGAGCATTCATTGCAGAAGGGGTGATGACAGGAAACGCGCCAAATCCGATGGCACGGGCATGTGCGAGGCATTCTAAACGGGCGCGTGAATCGCGCCGGCATGGCCACTTGGCGCTGGCACAGACATTGAACTCTGAGATTAGCGTTTTTCAGATCGGTGCACGACTTACTGAATGCGCCAAATCTTCTATGCTGTAACGAGGTGGTGTTTCGGCCGCTCGCCAATGACGTCGGTCTTGCTGAACTCCGCTTGCTGCCCTTGCCCTCCCGGCAGCCCGTCATCGTGACCAAATAGAACAACGCGAAGAACAAGAACATGACAACGGAACAGCCCACCCGGTCGATCAGGCTGCTTGTGCTGGCGTACGTGCTGGTGGGACTGGCGTACCTGGCCTGGCGCGTCGGTACGATCAATCTCGATGCGCCGCTGTTTTCCTTCGCGCTCTATGCGGCGGAAGTCTACGGCTATATCAGCGGCCTGCTGTTCGTGCTGATGACGTACCGGCTTTCGGTGCGGGAGCCGCCGCCGCCCCAACCGGGCCTGAGCGTCGACGTCTACGTGCCGACTTATAACGAGTCGGTCGAACTGATCCGCCGTACGCTGCTGGCGGTGATGCGCATGGATTATCCGCATGTCACCTGGCTGCTGGACGACGGCCGCCGCGAATCGATGCGCGCGCTGGCGCACGAGCTGGGTTGCCGCTATCTCGCGCGCGGCGACAACGCCCATGCCAAGGCCGGCAACCTGAACCATGCGCTGAAGCACAGCAGCGGCGAACTGATCGCGATCTTCGATGCCGACCACGCGCCGCGCAAGGACTTCCTGGTCAAGACGCTGGGCTATTTCCGCGACGAGCGGGTCGCCTTCGTGCAGACGCCGCAGGACTTCTTCAATATCGATTCCTTCAACCACCGCCTGGGCAAGAAGCGGGTGTGGGACG
>JABFVP010000339.1 GCA_013362725.1 Cupriavidus sp. | reverse complement strand
GGTGATAAAGCGCGGCAAGGATGCGCTCAACGCCGCGTTCTTCTGCGGCAGCTGTGCCGTGATCCGGCGCGCCGCGGTGGCGCGGATCGGCGGCTTTGCCACGGAGACCGTGACCGAAGACGTGCACACCGCGATCCGCATGCACAAGCTCGGCTACCTGTCCGTGTACCACGCCGAGTCACTGGCGTTCGGCCTGGCGCCGCATAGCATCGATACTTACCTGAAGCAACGCATGCGCTGGGGCATGGGGGCGATGCAGGTATTCCGGCGCGAGAACATCCTGTTCAGCCGCGGGCTCACACTCGGGCAGCGCCTGAACTACCTGGCCTCGGCACTGTTCTTCTTCGAAGGCTGGCAGAAGCTGATTTTCTTCCTGACGCCGCCGGTGGTGTTCCTGACGGGCGTGCTGCCGATCATCTCGCCGCTGAACAATTTCCTGCTGCTGTTCTGCCTGTATTACCTGCTTTCGATCCTGGTCCACCTGGAACTCGGACGTGGATACAACTCGCTGTTCCTGAGCGAGCAGTACGCCATGGCGCGCTTCTTTGCGTTCATGTCGACCAGTGTCGGGCTGTTCCGCAAGAATATCCCGTTTGCCGTGACCGACAAGCAGATGTCTCAGACCGGCAAGATGTGGCTATGGCTGTCGCCGCTGCTGGTGCTCTGTGCCTTGGCCGCCGCGAGCATACCGGTCGGCCTGACCCGCATCTACACGGGCGGGATCCCGCTCGGTGCCGGCCTGGTGACGCTGTTCTGGACGCTGATGTCGCTGGGCTCGGCCATCGCGGTGGGCGCATACGCATACAAGCACTCGCGCAACCGCCGCACCGAATACCGCTTTCCGCTGCGCGTGCCGGCTACCCTGACAGTCAATGGCAAGACCTGTCTGGGACTGACCGCGGACCTGTCACCCAACGGCGCGCTCTACCTGGGCGAAGCGATGCCCGGCCTGGCGCTGGGCGACGTGGTCGAGGTGGCGGTGCATCTGCCCAACCTCGTCGTCCGCGACACCGCCATCGCCACCTTCGTCAAGGCGTCGCGGCCCGGCGCCGCCTACGGCATGTCGGTCGGGTTGCGTTTCAACTGGAGCGCGCAAGGCAACACCGGTGCATTGGAAACCTTCCTGTTCGGCAGCAGGCTCCAACTCGAGATGGGAACCCTGCGCGAGACCGAGACGCCGCCGCTGACTCGTCTTGCCGAGATCCTCGGGCGTGACGGCAGACGCCCGTCCGCGGCGTATAGCTGGGCCGCCGCGCTGTTGATGCAGCCGTTGCGCGTCGGCATGCTGCCGGTGGCCATCGCCACCATCGAAGGCGCGGCGCCGCTGCTGTTCAGCAGCATCGAACTGGACCTGAACGCCGGTGTAACCCTGCGCCAGACCATGGCGGCGCAGGCAGGCGCGGTCGAGGAACAGGCGATCCGGCTCACCCCCATGGGCCGCGTCACCACGCCGACCGGTGATTTCCACCTGTACAACATTGCGCCGCATCGCGCGGCTTAACCCGGGAAAATATTGAATGATGGCGTACGGAGGCAATGGCGCAGTGTGCCGGCGGCTGGCAGCGATGACACTCTTCGGCGGACTGGCGCTACTGGCCTCGCTGCCGGCGGCGGCCGATCCCTTCCTGTTCGGCGGCGCCAGCCTGGCCGGCGGCGGCGAGCGCAGCGAATACGTCGGGATCAGCGCAAAGCTGCTGCCGGTGCCGTTACTGGTGCAGAAGTTCGTGGTCAGCGACTACCACTACAAGTACGGGGCCAACGGCACCACCGTGACGGTGAACGGACAGTCCGCCGAGGCCGCGCTTGGCTTGCAGAAGGGCTGGGCCACCGGCTGGGCCGAGGCCTCGGTGGGCGCGCGCTACCGCTATAACCGCGTGTCGCCGGAAGGCGCCGACAATCGCTCCGACGGCGGTGAGTGGGGCCTCGCACTGACCGTGCTGGGCCAACAGGAGTTTGCCCGGAACTGGGCGGTCAACGCCATTGCCAGCTACAACTTCGGGCCCAAGGCCTACTGGGCGCGCGGGCGCCTGCTCTACAAGGTCTTCGGCGACGCCTGGGCCGGCGTGGAATTCATCAAGCACGGCGATCCGTTCTACCATGCCACGCAAGGTGGCCTGGTCCTGACCGGAATTGCCATCGGCAAGGGCGTGAACCTGGGATTCTTTGGCGGCGCCAAGAAGACCGCGGGCGAGCCGCGTGCCTTCTATGGCGGACTGGAACTGAGCAAGGCGTTCTGAGCGTGGCCGTCCACTGCCGTTCAGGAAGCCATCTTCATCATGACGAGCCCGCTGACGATCAGCCCCGCCGCCAGGATTCTGACTGCGCTGGCGGGTTCGCCCAGCACCAACAGCCCGACCAGGAACGCGCCCACGGCACCGATGCCGGTCCAGATAGTGTAGGCCGTGCCGAGCGGCAGGCTCTTCATTGACAGGGATAGCAGGGCGAAGCTGGCAATCATGGCCACGATGGTGATGGCCGAGTAACCGGGGCGCGAAAAGCCCTCGGACAGCTTCATGGAGTACGCCCAAAGAACCTCGAGCAGTCCGGCGATGACGAGATATATCCAAGCCATGATGGCTCCTTGATCAAGAGCCGGGCCGTCCCGGACATTCATACCCGGTGCGGGCGAGGTCGTCCTCGAAAGGAGGGCATTGTAACGGATCGCCGGGCCCGCCATGCCTCGTGGCGATGTGCGGCTGCACCAGGGTGCCGTCCCTTCAGCCGAGCGACAGTCCACCCTGCGCCAGCAATTGCCGGAACACCGCCAGTCGCGCATCGCCGGTTTCCGCCAGCCGGTCGCACACATGGAGGTATTCGGACATATCGCTATGCCCACGCAACGCATCCTTGCACTCCCGCTCGGAGATTTCCAGGTGGACCCCGGTCAGCAGCGCGCGGCCCTTGCCGACCTGGGCGCTGACGATGGCGGGCGGTGTGCCGGGGATGCCTGCATAGACGGCCAGGACCTCGGTCCCGGGGCCGGGAGCATCGGCGAAGTCGAAGCGGCAGCCGCCGTGGTAATGCGTGTAAAGCGACAGCGGGACTTCGGTCAGCTTGTCGGTGGTGCGCAGTTCCACCGCGGCCGTGGTGCGCGGGGTGCCGTCATAGAGCTTGCCGCCGGTCAGTTCAGGCAGCGAGCCGACCGCCACCGCATCCACCAGCCGCAGTTCGCGCGGGCCGCAGATGGCGCCGCGGGTGCCGGCATGGAAGGCCAGTTCGCGGCACGCGTAGTACGCGCCCGCGCATATCCCGAAGTAGACGCCGCCCTCCTCGACAAACTGTCGGATGCGCGCGTTCGGCGCGCCGTTCAGCAAGGCGCAGTAGGGCAGGTCGGCGCCGCCCGGCATGACCAACATCACCGCATCGTCGAACAGCGTGGCGTCGTGGCGGATCTCGCTGGCCATCACTGCACGGATTTCATAGGCCCCGGCAGGCAGCTGATGGCCCATGGTTCGCATCAGGCATGCGGTCCAGTCCGACGCGCCGGCGTCGACATAGGTAAGGATCTGTGGCTTGGGCATGGCCGCATCCGTGTTTTGTCGTCTCCGACTCTAGCCGTTTGGTATCGAAAACGCCATGCCGTCATCGGCTTGAAAGCAAGGCCGCATCAAGCTGCTATGCTGAAACAGCCGAAGCCGGCGCCGTCGGCGCTATCCCCGCATGCGGTCAATGCAATTTGCGCCGCGGCACTGGCTCCGATCCCGCAGCTACCGGGTAAAGCAAGGAGGCAGCCATGCGTATCTCGCCTGTTCTGTGCGGTTTTGTTGTGGCGGCGGTGCTGGGGCTTGCCGGTTGCGCAACGCCGGATCGTGCCAGGCCTGCCACGACGTCGTCGTTGTATGACCGGCTTGGCGGCATGCCGGCGATTACCGCGGTGGTCGATGACTTTGTCGGCAATGTGGCGACTGACACGCGCATCAATGCCAGGTTCGCCAATGCCAATATTCCGCGGTTGAAGACCCGCCTGGTCGAGCAGATCTGCGCGGGTACGGGCGGGCCCTGCACCTATTCGGGCCGCGATATGAAGACCGCCCATGCCGGCATGGGCATCAGCAATGACGAGTTCGATGCGCTGGTCGATGACCTGGTGAAATCGCTCAACAAGTTCAAGGTGCCGGCGCGCGAGCAGAAGGAGTTGCTGGGGATTCTGGGGCCGATGCGCCAGGATATCGTCTCGCGGTAAACGGTCGCGCAAGGCGGTCAGCACTCTCGGTCTCGGCCGCGCGCGGCCGCCCGCCATGCCCCCGGCGGCAATCCGAAGCGCCGCGTGAAGCTGCGCGTGAACGTGGTCTGGTCCGGATAGCCTGACATCAGCGCGATCTCGGCCAGCGGCAGCCGGGAGTTCGACAGCCACTGCAACGCGCGGTCCAGCCGCAGCCGTGTCTG
>JABFVP010000374.1 GCA_013362725.1 Cupriavidus sp. | reverse complement strand
GTGCACCTCTGGCAGCCAGGGCATCGGCTACGCCTATGAAGCCATCCGCAGCGGCCGCCAGGTGGCGATGCTGGCCGGCGGCGCGGAAGAGCTCGACGCTACAGAGGCAGCCGTGTTCGACACGCTCTTTGCCACCAGTACCTGCAACGATTCCCCCCAGACCACGCCGCGCCCGTTCGACAGCGGTCGCGACGGCCTGGTGCTGGGCGAAGGCGCGGGCACGCTGGTGCTGGAGGAGCTGGAGCATGCCCAGGCGCGCGGCGCACGCATCCTGGCAGAGATCGTCGGCTTCGGCACCAATAGCGACGGCGCGCATGTGACCCAGCCCCGGGCCGAAACGATGGCCGTGGCGATGCGCCTGGCGCTGGAAGACGCGGGTCTGGATGCCGCACGCATCGGCTACGTCAACGCGCATGGTACCGCCACCGATCACGGTGACGTGGCCGAGTCGCACGCCACCCATGCCGTGTTCGGTCCCGCCACGCCGGTAAGCTCTCTCAAGAGCTATATGGGCCATACGCTGGGCGCCTGCGGCGCGCTCGAAGCCTGGATGACCATCGAGATGATGCGCGACGGCTGGTTTGCGCCCACGCTGAACCTGAGCAGACCAGACCCGCGCTGCGCGCCGCTCGATTACATCATGCAGACCCCCCGCGAACTGGCGGTGGACTATGTGATGAGCAACAACTTCGCTTTTGGCGGCATCAACACGTCGCTGGTGTTCCGCCGTTGGGAAGACTGAAGTCCTGTTCCGAAGTCCTTTTTAGATTGCCAATCACACTCCAACCAAAAGAAGGAAAATCTATGAAGCATGTTCTCTCCGCCGTCGCCCTGACCCTCGGCGCCAGCGCCATGTTCGCCAGCCCCGCGATGGCGCGCGATACCAGGTACATGCTGCCGCTGCGGGAAGTACTCGAAATGCCGGAAGCCAAGGAAAAGCTCGACGATTCCTTCCGCTTCTACTTGTCCGGCCAAAAGACGCCGAAGGTGCTCGAGCGCCTGGACTCGGGGGTGTCCAACCGCAAGACCAACGGCGTGGGCAAGAGCGACGAGGATGGCTGCCGCTGGGCCGCGCTGTCGGCGCTGATCGCGCTGCAGGACACCGCCAAGACCAAGGGCGCCAACGCGGTCATCGACATCGTCAGCTACTACAAGAAGAATGAGGTCGCGAGCCCGACCGACTATGAATGCCACGCCGGTGCCGTGGTGGTGGGCGTGGCGCTGAAGGGCACCTACGCCAGGATCGGGCAGTAATGACGGCCTGGCTGCACCTGAGCCGCGTGAGCGCGCTTGCCGCGCAGGCGCCCGCGGCGCAGTCGTGGATGTCTGCCAGCGAACGCGCGCGCCTGGCCGGTATGCCGGCAACGCGCCGGCGCGCGCAGTTCATCGCGGGCCGTTGGCTGGCTCGCAAGGTTCTGGCGCAGGCATTCGGCGGCAACTGGAACGACTGGTCGCTGACCGACAGCGAGGGTGCACCACCACAGGCTTGCGGCCCGGTGCCGGCCAGCCTGTCGATTTCGCACAGCGCGGAATGGGTCGGCTGCGCAGTGGGGCTTGGCGCCCTCGGCCTGGATCTCGAACCCGTGCGGCCGCGCAAGGGCCTGGACGACCTCTATGCCGCGATCACGACCGGGGCTGAACGCACCGCGCTCACCACCCATGTGGCTGCGGCAGACACCATGCATCGCTTCGCGCATGCCTGGACGCTGAAAGAGGCCGGCATCAAGCGTGACGGCAGCGGCCTGTTCGCCACCATGCTTGGCCATACACTATTGATAGAGCCGTCGTGCGCGCAAGACGCCAATGCCTGTACCTGGCTGCATGACGGTCATGTCGTGGCGCTCTGCGCCGCCGACATCACCACCCTGAACATGACGGAGATATCCGCAGCCCCGCGCTACTGGCGCCTGGTTCCGGCCGGCACATCCCGCCTGGCCGATGCCGGCACTGGAATCTGAACCCCATGCCTGAACCTGTTGTGCTGTCTTACGCGGGCGCCAACCGCAACCCCCGATGAACGGGGTCAGCATTTTCTTCCTGCAGGCGATGCTGGTGGTCGCGCTACCTTATCTGCTGTGGCGCGGTGCCGGACTGCGGTCGCTTTTTCCTCTGGTTGGCGTGCAGGTACTCGCCGGCGTCGTGCTGGGACCATCGGTATTCGGCGCGCTCGCGCCGCGGGGCTGGACCGCGCTGTTCGGGCCCGAGCGCCTGCCGATGCTGTCCGGCATTCAGTGGCTGGCCGTGACGCTGTTCTGCTTCCTGACCGGCCTGCACCTACGCGAAGGCGGCGTGGCCGCGCAGTGGCGCACTACCTTGCAGATCTCGCTGGGCAGCATCGCGGCGCCGTTCGCGCTCGGCGCCGCGGCAGGCTGGTGGATGGCCACGGTGGGCTGGCCGGTCGCCGGCGAGCTGGCCAGTCCTGAATGGTTCGCCGGCGCCATGGGCATCTGCACCGCCGTCACGGCGCTGCCGGTACTGGGCGCGCTGCTGCGCGAGATGCGCCTGACCGGCACGCACCTGGGCCAACTGGCGCTGCGGTGCGCGGCCGTGAACGATGCCTGGGTCTGGCTGTTCCTGACGCTGGTGCTGCTGCAGCATGGCGGCCACGGCGGCGCAGGTGTTTTCACCGTGGCGGCCGGTGCGTCTGCCTATCTGGGGCTGATGTTCCTGGCCGTGCGCCCTACCCTTGCCTGGCTGCTGCGCCGGAGGGAGCCGGAGACCGAGTTGCTTCTGGCAATGGCGTTGTGCCTGGTGCTGGCCTCGGCATTCCTGGGTGAACTAGCAGGACTGCATCATGTGATGGGCGGCTTTGTCGCCGGGCTGGTATGGCCGACGCGCGAAGCGCAGCGCGTGCGTCGGCAACTCGAACCTGTCACGGTGGTCGTACTGCTGCCCTTTTTCTTTCTCGCCGCGGGGCTGCGCACCGAGATCTCGCTGAACCATCCGATGACGCTATGGATCGCCGTGCTGTCGCTGGCCGTCGCCATCGCCGGCAAGGTGGCCGGCGTCGCGCTGCCAGCGCGATACGCCGGCATGGGCTGGCGCGATGCGCTGGCGCTGGGCACGCTGCTGCAGACCAAAGGCCTGGTTGAAGTGGTGGTCCTGACCGTATTGCTGGACGCGCGCATCATCAGTACCGCCGCATTTTCCGGCCTGCTGCTGATGGCACTGACCAGTACCTTGCTGGCGCGGCCGTTGACGATACTGGTGACACGGCTGCGCCTGCCTTGAGCCACGCGGCGCCCCCGCGGCTGCTCATGACGGCGAGAATCCCGGAAGCTCCGCAATCGAGTGCGCCAGGAACTCCAGCAGCACCCGCACCGGCGCCGGCTGGTAGCGCCGCGTCGGGCAGACCAGGAAGGCTTCCTGCGCCGGGCCCTGCCAGCGCGGCAGCACGCGGCGCAGCGCGCCGCTGTCCAGCAGGTCCTGCACCAGCCACGCCGGCGTCATGCCGAAGCCGGCACCGGCCAGGAAGCTCTCGCGCATCGCAAGCGAGTTATTGACGCGGTAGCGGCACGGCGCGCTCACCAGCACTTGCCCACCCGGGCCGTCGAGCACGATGTCGTCGCCGCTGGCAAGCCAGGTAAAGCGCAGGATCTGGTGGCGCGCCAGGTCCGCCGGCTGCCGGATCCTCGGATGCCGCGCCAAATAATCCGGCGCCGCCACCAGCAGGCGCTGCGACACCGCGATCCGGCGCGCCACCACATGCGGCGGCAGCGCGGCGCCGAGACGCACCGCCACGTCGACCCCGGCTTCGACCAGGTCGACGAAGCGGTCGTCGAACAGCAATTCCACCTCGACTTGCGGATAGCGCTGCTGGAACGCCAGCACCAGCGCGTTGAGCCGCAGCACGCCGAAGCTGACGGGCGCGCTCACGCGCACGCGGCCTGCGGGCTGGCCGGACGCGCCGCGCGCGTCGCTGACGGCCTCGCCGTATTCGTCCAGCACGCGCCGCGCGCGCTCATAGAAGCGCCGCCCGGCCTCGGTCGGCAACAAGCTGGTGGTGCTGCGCGCCAGCAGCCGCACGCCCAGGTCGCGCTCCAGCGCGGCCACGATCTTGCTGATGGTCGGCTGCGTCGACTGCTGCTCGCGCGCCACCGCCGACAGGCTGCCCAGCTCCACCGCGCGCACGAAGACCTGCATTGCACGGATGCTGTCCATGCCGCTCCTTGCTTTACATCATTCCGGATTGGAATGAGCGATATGCCATTTGGCCCGCTACCTGGCATGAGCGGAATGGCCTAATTTTGGCCTCATGCCGGCAACGTTTGCCGGTCCACCTGCCAGGCCCAATCCATGTTTCCCGATCTTCGTTTCCCGCGCCGCGTCGCGGCATTGACCCTTGCCGGCGCCATCGCCAGCGGCGCGGCGCTCGCCAGCCCGTTGCAGGACCGGGCC
>JABFVP010000429.1 GCA_013362725.1 Cupriavidus sp. | reverse complement strand
AGGCCGCGCGCTTCGGCATGGCCGACCATGCCGGCCCGTCTGCCCGCACCGCGCGCCGGCCGCGGCGCCCGCGCAAGCCGTCGAAGCCGTTGCCTTTGCTATGAATCCCGACTCCCGAACTTTGGAGCAAGGTGGCGCGATGGCGGTGGCGGCCGCCGGCGAGACCCTGTGGCTGCTGCCCGAACATGCGCTGTGGTGGCCGGCGGCCGGCATGCTGATGGTGGCCGACGTCCACTTCGGCAAGGCCGCGGCGTTCCGCGCGCTGGGGCAGCCGGTGCCGCACGGCACCACCGGCGACAACCTGTCGATGCTGACCCGGCTGGTACGCCAGCTGCCAGTCGATGAACTGATATTCCTCGGCGACTTCCTGCACGCGCGCGCCTCGCGCACGCCAGCGGTGCTGCAGGCGTTGTACGACTGGCGCCAGGACTTGCCGGCGCCGTTGCGCTGCACGCTCGTGCGTGGCAACCACGACGCGCGCGCCGGCGATCCGCCCGCGTCGCTTGGCATTGCCGTGGTGTCAGAGCCAGCGGTGGCGGGCCCGTTCGCGCTATGCCATATGCCCGGCACGTCGCCGCTGGGCTATGTGCTGGCGGGCCACCTGCACCCCGCCTGCCGGCTGCGCGGCAGCGGCGCCGACAGCCTGCGCCTGCCCTGCTTCCTGTTCGGGCCGCGCGGCGCCATTCTGCCTGCGTTCGGCGCCTTCACCGGCCATGCCACGGAGCGGCCGCAGGCCGACGAGCGCGCCTATGTGGTCGGCGGCGGCAGGGTCTGGCCGGTGGGCCCCAGGCGTCAGAACAGCGGTCAGAACAACGTATAGCCGCCGTCGATGACGAAGGCATCGCCGGTGTGGTAGGCCGAGGCCGGGCTCATCAGGTAGACCGCGATGCCGGCGAAGTCGCTGCCCTCGCCCCAGCGGCGCATCGGCACGCGCTTGTGCACCATCTCCTGGAAGGCATCGTTGCCCTGCGCCGCGCTGGTCATCTCGGTCTTGATCCAGCCCGGCAGGATCGAATGGGCGCGGATGCCCTTGCGCGCATACTCGACCGCAAGCCCGCGCATCATCGAGATCACGCCACCCTTGGTGGCGGCGTAGTGCTCGGCGCGCGGCGCGCCTTCGATGGCTGCGACCGAGGCCGTGCTGCACAGCACGCCGCCTTCGCCCTGCGCCAGCATCTGCCGCACCGCCGCGCGCAGCGTGAAGAAGGCGCCGTCCAGGTTGACGCGCAGGGTCCGGCGCCAGGCCTCGGTGGCAATCTGGTCGAACGGTGCCTTGCTGCCGCTGCCGACGCCAGCGTTGGCAAAGCAACCGTCGATGCGTCCCAGCGCCGCCACCGTGCGCGCCATCGCGGCGTCGACCGCCTGCTCGTCGCCCACGTCGCAAAGCTCGGTATGCACCTTGCGCCCGTGCCGGGCCAGCCGGTCCGCCGCGGCGGCGTTCTTGTCCGCATTGGTGCCCCAGATCGCGATGTCGGCGCCCGCCGCGGCCAGCCCTTCGGCTATGCCCAGGCCGATGCCGCCATTGCCGCCGGTCACCAGTGCCACCTTGCCGGTCAGGTCGAACGGATGCTTGCTCATGTCTGTCTCCTCGGATGGTTTGTCGCTGTCTTGGCCGGACATTGTTGGCAGGACAGGCGCAAAAGCTCGTCGTCGGAACAGATGAAATTGCTCAGGGGAAACGCCAACAGAGAAGCGGGCGTGGCACTGCCACGCCGCACTGCAGCAAGGGCATCGTGCGATGCCCGCGGTACGCGCACGCCGCGGCAGTCGTGCCGGTGGCGCTGCGCGATACGCTACGCGATGTGGCCTAGCGCAGGCCGAAGAAGCTGAGTACCGCGAGAATGATGACCACGGCTCCAACAAGCCAGACGATGTTCATGACAGCTCTCCTTGTCCCAAAGGTCCCGACGCGGCCTCAACCGACGCCTTGTGGCGGGTGGATGGTCGACCCGGTCACATGACTCTCGGGCCAGCGATATACCCATCGCTGTCAGGACCTGCCGCAACATTCGTGCCTTGGTTTGCCGGTGCATCGGGCGGCGCACCAGCGACTCTTGCAGGCGCCAGCACACGCTGCACGCGCCACGAATCCACGGATTACAAGGAAAGCCAGGGTCTTAATTACAAACGCATGACATGGCGGCCGGCGGCACTTGTTGTAGCTGCGGCAAGGGATCGACCGGCGGCGTGGCGCCGCGCCTGAGCAGCTCGCCAGGCGTGCAGCCGAAATGCCGCTTGAAGCGCCGCCCCAGGTGAGACTGGTCGGAGAAGCCCACCAGCGTGGCCACCAGCGCCAGCGGATAGTCGCCGGAACGGATCATCTCGCGCGCGCGCAGCAGGCGCACGCGCTCGACATACGCCATCGGCGTTTCACCCATGCTGCGCTTGAACATGCGCGCGAAATGGAAGCGGCTGACGTTGGCGAGATCCGCCAGCGCCTGCAGCGTCACCCCCTCCGGGGTCCCGTGGATAAAGTCCAGCACCCTGCCGAGCGCATGAGGATGCAGCCCGCCGGGCGTCGGAGAGGCGCCCGGGTCGCCGACATTGAAGCGATGCACGAGATGGGCGCACAGCGCGCAGGACAGCGATTCGGCAATCAGCAGTTGCGCCGGATGCGCGGCGAGCTGCAGTTCTCGCGCCAGCGTGAAGATCAGGGTCTCGGCAAATCCGTCGCGCACGCCAAAGCAATTGCGCAGCTGTTGGATCCCGCGCGGGAGGCGCATGGTGGCATCGGCGGCTTCGTCCAGCAGGGTCGGCGGGACCCTGGCAATGACGATGGAGCCGGGCCGGTCCCAGCTCCAGCTGGATTCGACTTGCCGCGGGTGCAGGCTGAGATTGCCGGGAAAGACGATGCTGCGATGGACCTGGCCCAGGCGCCGCTGCTCCAGCGAGGCATGTCCGGACAGCCGCATCGCCAGCATGTCGTGGTCCAGCGCCGGCGACGACACCGCCCCACCCGAGCGCCAGTGGTGGACCTGTACGGTGATGCCCGCCCACGGCCGTCCGCGGCTGCTGACGTCGGGACTAACCGGCAACTCCGCATCGGCTTCCATGCGTCGAAGTCGCGATCGATCCCGATGTCGGCACCATCCGGGTCCGGCGGGTGGTCGGCGCCTATGGCGCGGGCCGCATCGTCAACCCGCGGCTGGCCGCCAGCCAGTGCACCGGCGGCATGGTCGGCGGCATCGGCATGGCGCTGATGGAGCGAACCGCGCTGGACCCGCGCGACGGCCGCCCGGTGAATGCGCACATGGCGGACTACCTGGTGCCCGTCAACCTGGATATCCAGGGACTGGAGGCGCATTTCGTCGACGAGGTCGATCCCCACGTCAACGAGCTGGGCGTCAAGGGACTCGGTGAGATCGCGCTGGTGGGGGTGGCCCCGGCCGTCGCCAACGCCGTCTTCCACGCCACCGGGAAGCGTGTGCGGGAGCTGCCGATCCGCATCGAGCACCTGGTCGAGCACTAGCGGCCTGCCCGCCTGCGTGGCCGTGACTGGCGCTATGATGGCGCATTCCCAACCTCTGGTTGCCAGTCATGGACAAGGCCCGGGTCCTCACCCTCTTCCTCGGCGTGGTGCGCGCAGGCAGCTTCCGGCGTGCCGCGGTCGAGGCCGGTGTCACGCCGCAGGCGGCGAGCAAGGCGGTGCGCACGCTCGAGGCCCACCTGGGCGTGCGCCTGCTGCACCGGACCACGCGCAAGCTCAGCCTGACCGAGGAAGGCGCGCGGCTGTTCGAGCTGACCGCGCCCGGCATGCGCCAGCTCGACGAAGCGCTCGAGCAGGTCCGCGCCAGCCGCGGCGACGACGACGGGCTGATCCGCCTGACCGCGCCGCCTTCGGTCGGCAGCCGCGTGCTGGTGCCGCTGGTGCGCGCCTTCCGCGAGCTGCATCCGGGCATCACCTTCGACGTGGTGCTGAGCGACCTGTTCACCGATCTGGTCGAGTCCCGCATCGATATCGGCTTCCGCGCCGGCACCAGCCCGGGCCAGAACCTGGTCGCGCGCCGGCTGTGCGACCTGCCGCTGGTCATCTGCGCCGCGCCCGAATACCTGGCGCGGCACAGCGAGCCGGCCACGCTGGACGAACTGCTTCAGCACCAGTGCACCGGCTTCCGCCGCCCGGCCACCGGGCGCATGGTGCCGTGGGAGCTGCAGGTCGACGGCGCGGTGGTCTACCAGGAGGTGCCCGCCGTCGCCAGCTTCAACGACGTGGAAACCGAAGTCGAGGCGGTGCGCGCCGGCATGGGCATCGGCCAGCTGTCCGCCTACATGATCCACGCCGACCTCGTCAGCGGCCGGCTCAAGGCGATCCTGACGGAATTCAGCAGCAGCAACGTCGGCCTGTACATGTATTACCCGCACCGCAGCCCGAGGCCGGTACGGGTCCGGCGCTTCATCG
>JABFVP010000556.1 GCA_013362725.1 Cupriavidus sp. | reverse complement strand
CTTCGGGCAGCACCAGGTCGCGCTGGGCCAGCAGGGCCCAGGCGCGCGCGCATGCCAGCAGCGCCAGCCCGGCACGCGGCGACAGCCCCGCGGCAAAGCCGCCGTGGCTGCGCGTGGCCTGCACCAGCGCCAGCACGTAGTCGACCAGCGCCGGGCTGGCGTACACCTGCGCGGCCGCTTCCTGCAGCGCCAGCACCTGGCTGCCGTCCATTACCGGCGGCAGCTCCGCCGCGCCGGCGCCGCCCAGGTACAGCACGCGCTCGAAGGCGGGGTCGGGGTAGCCCAGCGACAGGCGCATGGTAAAGCGATCCAGCTGGGATTCGGGCAGCGCATGGGTGCCGATCTGCTCCAGCGGGTTCTGCGTGGCGATGACGAAGAACGGCGACGGCAGCGCGTGCGTGGCGCCGTCATGGGTGACCTGGCCCTCGGCCATCGCCTCGAGCAGCGCGCTCTGGGTCTTGGGCGGCGCGCGGTTGATCTCGTCGGCCAGCACCACCTGCGCGAACACGGGGCCGCGATGAAAGCGGAATTCGCCGGCATCGCGTACAAAGACCGACACCCCGATCAGGTCGGCCGGCAACAGGTCGCTGGTGAACTGCACACGCTGGTAGTGCAGCCCCAGCGTGCGCGCCAGCGCGTGCGCCAGCGTGGTCTTGCCCACGCCCGGCACGTCTTCCAGCAGCAGGTGGCCGCGCGCCAGCATGCAGGCCAGCGCCAGCCGCACCTGTTGTGGCTTGCCAAGGACAATGCGGCCCAGCTGGGCCTGGGCCTCGGCCAGCGAAGCGACGATGCGGGGGCGTGCAGTCACGTGGGACCTCGGCGCGGAGCCTGAAAAAATCGCGGTGGATGCAGGAATTATCGGGCAAAGACCAGCGCATTGTAGCGGCGCCCACCGCGGGCGCGACCGTCTGTTGCCGTACGCACGTGCGCGCTGCCCCCGGCGCGGAGTGCAGGGTGCGGAGGCGGCGCCTGCGCCAGATGGCGCCGCTTCTGGCATCATGAGCCTGTCGGGCCACCGCGGCCCCTGTTTCTGTTTCCGCCTCTTTGCGCGGCCGTGCGCCGCACCTGCTGCAATGACCTCGCTGGATCCCTGCGCCGACCTGCCCGCTTCCACCCTGTCCGCCGATGCCGGCGCGCTGCCGCGCCTGGTGCAGGCCTTCCATACCAACGGTTTCGTGATCCTGCGCGGCTTTGCCGACGAGCCGGCGTGCGCGGCACTGGAAGCGGTGACGCGCCAGCATCTCGCCGCGGCAGTGCCGCCGGTGGAGTTCGAGGCCGACCTTGGCTACCCGGGCGCCCCGGCCGCGCGCGACGCCGCCGGCGGCGGCACGGTCAGGCGCCTGCGCCAGGCCTACGGGCGCGATGCGGTGTTCCGCCGCTGGGCCAGCGATCCGAAGCTGGTGGCGGTAGTGCAGGCCCTGCTGGGCGAGCCCGCCCGCATCACGCTGGCGCATCACAACTGCGTAATGACCAAGCATCCACACTACGGCAGCCAGACCGGCTGGCATCGCGATACCCGCTACTGGTCGTTTGCGCGGCCGGAACTGGTCACGGTGTGGCTGGCGCTGGGCGACGAGGACGAGCGCAATGGCGTGTTGCGCGTCATCCCGGGTTCGCACCAGGCGAAGCTGGAGCCCGGCCAGCTGGACCCGGCCGAATTCCTGATCGAAGCGCACCCGGCCAGCCAGCCGCTGCTGGATGCCGCGCAGCCGCTGGCGCTGCACCGCGGCGACGTGCTGTGCTTCGACAGCCGGCTGTTCCATGCGGCCGGCCGCAATGTGTCCAACGCGGTCAAGCTATCGGTGGCGTTCGCGTATTTCGGCGCCAGCAACCGGCCACTGGACGGCACGCGCTCGGCCGAGTTCGGCAGCGTGGAACTGCCCGCGGTGGTCTGATCCGGCGCGGCTGGGCTCAGGTGCGCAGCCCGACCAGCCCGGAAATCTGCTCGGAGGCTTCCAGCAGCGGCGGCAGGAAGCGCTCCAGCATCTCCTGCGCGCTGGTGCGGTTGGCCTGGCCGCTGATGTTGATGGCGGCGATGGTATGGCCGGCGCGGTTGCGGATCGGCGCGGCCAGGGACACCAGCCCTTCCTCCAGCTCCTGGTCGTTCAGGGCCCAGCCGCGCTGGCGGATATCGGCGACGATGGCCTTGAGCGCGTCCACGTCGGTGACGGTGCGGCCGGTGCGCGCGCGCAGCTCGCTGGCGCGCAGCACGCTGTCGAGTTCGGGCTCGCTCAGCCCGGCCAGCAGCACCCGTCCCATCGACGAGCAATACGCCGGCAAGCGGCTGCCGATCGACAGATTGATGGTCATGATCTTGCGCGCCGGCACGCGCAGCACGTAGACGATCTCGGTGCCGTCCAGCACCGAGATCGAGCAGCTTTCATGGACCTGCTGCGACAGCGTCTCCATGATCGGCTCGGCCAGGTTCCAGAACGGCATCGAGGTCAGGTAGGCGAAACCCAGGTCCAGGATCTTGGGCGTGAGCCGGAACAGGCGCCCGTCGGCCTGCACATAGCCCAGTCCCACCAGCGTCAGCAGGATGCGGCGCGCGCCGGCGCGTGTCAGGCCGCTGGCCTGGGCGATTTCGGTCAGGGTCTGGGCCGGGTGCTGCGCGTTGAAGGCGCGGATCACCGACAGCCCGCGTGCAAAGGACTGCACATAGCTGTCGCTCGGCTTTTCGGGCGCGGCGGCGCTGTCGGCGGTCGGCGATGCTGGCGGCGGGGTCTGGCGGGAATCGGTGGGACTGGCCATCTTGCGTAGCCCGGCGCATTTCGCCGGATTGGCACGGAAAGGCCGAAAGCGTAGAGGAAATGCCGGCATTGCGCCAGTGCCGGGCCCCGGCACTACCGGAAGCTGCGCTGCACCAGCACGAACAGCGCCCCCGCCACGCACAGCGCGGCGAAGCCATGCAGCAGGTCCATGCCGGCGAGCAGCGTGGCCTGCCGGTCGACTTCCTGCGACAGCTTGGCCAGTCCCGCCGCGGACAGCGCGTCGGGAATCTGCAGCGCCGGGTTGAAGCGGGTGATGTGCTCGACCAGGTGGGTGCGGTGCTGCGCCAGGCCGTCCTGCATGAACACGCTCGCCAGCCCGGTGCCCATCGCCGATGCGATTTGCTTGCATACGTTCTTGAACTGGTAGGCGTGCGAGAAATCTTCGACCGGCACTTCCAGGTAGGTCATCGACGCCACCTGCACCATCAGCAGCACCGGTGTCAGCCCCTCCAGCAGCACCACCGGCACCAGCGCATAGTCCGGCGCGCCCGGCATCAGCTGGTGCGACAGCAGCATCGCCGCGCAGGCGTAGACCACGAAGCCGATCGCGATCACGCGCCGCTTGCGGAACACCAGCGCCATGCCCAGCGTGATCACGATGGCGCCGATGGCGGAGACCGTGCCGCTGGTCGACAGCAGCATGCAGGTGGTGCGGAAGGTCAGCCCGAGCCCGGTCTGCGTCAGCGTCGGCAGCAGGAACGACCACGCCGACGACAGCAGGTAGTACAGCGTGTAGAAGCCCAGCCCGTACAGGTACTGACGCCCGGCCAGCCGCGAGAAGTCGATCCACGGGTCCGGATGGCGATATAGCCGCCAGCCGCTGAAGGCAAACAGCGCCACGCCGCACAGCGCGGCCAGCGGCATTTCCAGCGAGCTGAAGAAGCGCGTGTAGCGCATTTCCTGCAGCGTATGCAGGAACACCAGCGCGCCCAGCGCGGCGGCGATGGCGGCGGGCCAGTCCAGCGTCGACACCGGCGGATGCGGATCGCGCGGCGCACGCGTGGGATAGGTCAGCGCCACCGACAGCAGCACCGGCAGCGCAATGCCAGCCTGGAACAGGAACACCGCGCGCCAGCCGATATCGTCCAGGAAGATGCTGGTCAGCCAGGGCGTGATCGCCAGCATCGAGAATGCGCCGCCGCCGAAGCGCAGCATCAGCGGGGCGCGCTCGGCCGGCGTCGACACCAGCTGCACCAGGATGCGCGAGGCCGCGAACAGGCCGCCCGCGCCCAGCCCCTGCACCGCCTTGCCGGAGATCAGCCCGGCCGGACTGGCAAACTCCGCGCAGATCAGCGAGCCGGCGATGAACACCAGCAGCGACACCATGGTGAAGCGCTTGTACGTGATGCGGCGCGCGACCTGGTCCAGCACCATGTTCATCAGCACCGCGGTGGCGGCGTAAGCCGAGATCGCGTACAGGTAGTCCTCCGGCGCAGCACCGACGCCGCCCTGGATATGCTGGCTGGCCACGCCCATCATCAGCGTGGAAGAGAAGTCGATGCCGGTTACGAGACCCAACGTCATACCGAACAATGAAAGACGCCCGTGACCCATTTCGGGGTGACTGGCGATCTGCATGCGCGGGCGCCGGGATGGCGTGGTGCCGGGGGCGGCGGGTGAGGTGATGGCTG
>JABFVP010000721.1 GCA_013362725.1 Cupriavidus sp. | reverse complement strand
GGTCGCGCGCGCACTGGCGCTGCAAGGCCGCGAAGTGATCATCCTGGAAGCCGAGAACGCCTTCGGCACCATCACCAGCGCGCGCAACAGCGAGGTCATCCATGCCGGCATCTACTATCCGGCCGGCTCGCTCAAGGCGCAGCTGTGCGTGCGCGGCAAGGCCATGCTGTACGACTACTGCGCCAGCCGCCACGTCGCGCACCGGCGCTGCGGCAAGCTGATCGTCGCCACCAGCGCGGCGCAGGTGGCGACGCTCCAAGGCATCCGCGCCAGGGCAGCGGCCAATGGCGTGGACGACCTGCGCCTGATCGACCGCGCCGAAGCGCAGGCGCTGGAGCCGCAGCTGCAGTGCCACGCGGCGCTGCTGTCGCCGTCGACCGGCATCGTCGACAGCCACGGCCTGATGACGGCGCTGCTGGGCGATGCGGAAAACGCCGGCGCGATGCTGGCGGTGCAGTCGCCGGTGCTGGGCGGCGCGGCCACGGCGGACGGCATCCGGCTGGAGATCGGCGCGGAAGACGGCAGCACCACCACGCTGCTGGCGCGCACAGTGGTCAATTCGGCCGGGCTCACGGCACCCGAGCTGGCGCGCCGCATCGACGGCATGCCGGAAGCCCATATCCCGCCGCAGTACTACGCCAAGGGCTGCTATTTCACGCTGGCCGGCCGCGCGCCGTTCTCACGGCTGATCTATCCCGTGCCCGAGGCCGCCGGCCTGGGGGTGCACCTGACCATCGACCTGGGCGGCCAGGCGCGCTTCGGCCCCAATGTGCGCTGGATCGACGAGATCGAATACGGGGTCGATGCGGCGGATGCCGACGCCTTCTATGACGAGGTGCGCCGCTACTGGCCGGGACTGGCCGACGGCGCACTGCAGCCCGGCTATGCCGGCATCCGTCCCAAGATCAGCGGCCCGCACGAAGCCGCGGCGGACTTCCGCATCGACGGCCCCGCCGTGCACGGCGTGCCGGGGCTGGTTCACCTGTTCGGGATCGAATCGCCGGGGCTGACCTCGTCGCTGGCGATCGCCGAGCGGGTCTGCGCGGCGCTGGACTGAAGCGCGCCGTCGCCTTCCGCGCGGAAGCTCATCGCGGCGCAGAAGGCACCCGCCGCCGCGGCCACGGCGGCGAGCCCGAAGGTGTGCGCCGGCGCCAGCGCGTTCCAGGTCCAGCCCATCGCCAGCCCGCCGAGCGTGCCGCCGACGCCGTAGGAGATGCCGGTGTACAGCGCCTGCCCGCGTCCCTGCAGCGGCCCGGCGAACCATGTCTGCAGGCGCTTCAGGCTGGCGCTGTGGTGCGCGGCGAAGGTCGCCGCGTGCAGCACCTGCACCAGCGCCATCAGCCACGCCACTTGCGCGAAGTAGCCGGTCAGCCCGAAGCGCAGCGCCGCCAGCACAAAGGTGCCCGCCAGGATGGTGCGCAGCGCCAGGCGGGCGAACAGCAGCCCCTGGTAGTAGAAGAAAACGATCTCGGCGACCACGCCGATGGTCCACATCATGCCGATGGCGAACTTGCTGTAGCCCAGCGTCTCCAGCCACAGCGAATAGAACACGTAGAGCGCGGCGTGCGCGAACATCATCAGGAAGGCCGACGCGAGGAACCAGGCCGCGTCCGGCCGGCGCAGCAGCGGCAAGGCGCGCGGCGGCGTGGTTCGCGGGCCCTCGTCGGCGGCGTCGCGGATGGTCAGCACCACCCCGGCCAGGATCGCCAGCAGCGCGCTCGCCACCCACGGGAACGCGCGCATGCCGACCGCCTCGAACAGCGCCCCGCCGGCCAGCACCGCGCCGATAAAGCCAAGCGAGCCGAACATGCGGATGCGGCCGTAGCTGTGGTCGAAGGCGCCGTAACGGCGCAGCGTGGAAATGGTCAGGGCATCGCCCAGCGGCGACATCGCGCTGGTCAGCAGGCTCAGCGTCAGCATCATCGCCATCATGCCGCCGTAGCTGCCGACGCCGGGCAGCACCAGGAACGCCAGCAGCGAGGTGAACGCGCTCACGCGCAGGATGCGCACGCGCGTGTGCATCATGTCGGAGAGCCAGCCCCACAGGTAGGGGCCGGCGATACGGCTGACCTGGAAGCTCGCCATCAGCACGCCGATCTGCACCGGGTCGAAGCCGCGGTCGGCGAAGTACAGGCTGACGTAGGGCGAGATCAGGCCGACGTAGCCGTAATAGCCCAGGTAGAAGAGCCCGAAGCGGACATGGTCGGGGCCGCCGGCCCCGCTCTGGCGGCCCGCGCGCTGCGGCGTCAAGTCAGCGGGTCTGGCCGGCCTGCGCGGGGATGCGCGGCGTTTCGACGCGGACGTCGCCGCACTGGGCGCGGTGGCGCAGCGCGTGGTCGATCAGCACCAGCGCCAGCATGGCCTCGGCGATCGGCGTGGCGCGGATGCCCACGCACGGATCGTGGCGGCCGAAGGTCTCGACGGTGGCGGCGTTGCCGGCCTTGTCGATCGATTCGCGCGGGGTGCGGATCGACGAGGTCGGCTTGATCGCCAGCGACACGGTGATGTCCTGCCCGGTGGAGATGCCGCCCAGCACGCCGCCGGCGTTGTTGGTGCGGAAGCCCGCGGCGGTGAGTTCGTCGCCATGGACGCTGCCGCGCTGCGCGACGCTGTCGAAGCCGGCGCCGATCTCGACGCCCTTGACCGCGTTGATGCCCATCATGGCGTGCGCGATATCGGCATCGAGCTTGTCGAACAGCGGCTCGCCCAGGCCCACGGGCACGTTGCTGGCTACCACCTCGATGCGCGCGCCGACCGAGTCGCCGTCGCGGCGCAGCGCGTCCATATAGGTTTCGAGCTCGGGGATGATGTCGGCGTTGGCGGCGAAGAACGGGTTCTCCGGCACATGCGACCAGTCGGTGAACGGCACCGCGATCTCGCCCAGCTGCGACATATAGCCCCGGATCTCGGTGCCGTACTGCTCGCGCAGCCACTTCTTGGCCACCGCGCCCGCCGCCACCACCGGTGCGGTCAGGCGCGCCGACGAGCGGCCGCCGCCGCGATAGTCGCGGATGCCGTACTTCTGCCAGTAGGTATAGTCGGCATGGCCCGGGCGGAAGGTTTCGACGATGTTGCCGTAGTCCTTGCTGCGCTGGTCGGTGTTGCGGATCAGCAGGCAGATCGGGGTGCCGGTGGTCTTGCCCTCGAACACGCCGGACAGGATCTCGACCTGGTCCGGTTCCTTGCGCTGGGTGACGTGGCGCGAGGTGCCGGGCTTGCGGCGGTCCAGGTCGCCCTGGATGTCGGCCTCGGTCAGCGCCAGGCCCGGCGGGCAGCCGTCCACCACTGCGCCGATGGCCGGCCCGTGCGATTCGCCGAAGGTGGTGACAGTGAAAAGCAGGCCAAGGGTGTTGCCGGACATGATGGAAACCGCACAGGAATTGGGGACGGCCTCCATTGTAAGGCCAATGGCGATGCCCGGGCGGCCACTGGCGGTGCGGAAACGCTCAGGCGACCAAGCCCTGCGGCACCGCTCCGGCGGCCAGCTCCGGATAGAACTCGGCGCGCATCCGCGCCATATAGGCCACCAGGTTGGCATGCCCCTCGGCCGCGGTGCGGATCGGAGTGTCGAATACGGGGCACAGCAGGCTGCCGGCAAAGGCGAACAGCGTGGCATCGGCCCCGCACGGCTGGTCGCCCATCAGGTAGCGCTTGTCGCCCAGGATGTCGGCGATCGAGGCCACGCCCTTGCTCGCCAGCGCCACCAGTTCTTCCTCGCTATGCCGGCCCAGGCCCTGCCCCCACAGCGTCTTGCGCACCTTGTAGCGCACCAGCCGCTCGGCCAGGCCGCGCACCGGCGCCGGCACGCTGCGGAAGAACTGGGCCGGGCCCTTGTCGAAATTGGCCTGGTCCAGCCAGCGCACCCGCGCCACCGCCCAGTAGAGATGGTCCTCCATCAGCTTCTCGGCGGCCCAGGCGATGCCGCGCTCGGCCGGGCTCAGGCCCGCGTCGAAATCGATGTGGTAAGTCTTCTCGATATGCCAGCGGATCATGGTCGAGTCGGCCACGATCCGGCCCATGTCGTCCAGGTACGGCAGCTTGCCCTTGGGCGCGCGCCGCAGGCTGCCGGGGCGCGCCGTGTATGGCAGGCCGGCCAGCTTGAGCAGCATTTCGGCCTTGGTGACGAAGGGGCTGGCATCGGGCAGCCCGAAGGCGGGGCCAAAGGTGTAGAGGGTAATCATCGGGGATCGCCTTTGCGTCGGCTAGCGCCAGTCGCCGCGCAGGGCCTGCACCATCTGCTGCAGGCCTTCCGGCGTGGCCGACTCGGGCGGCACCGGTTCGCCCACGACCAGCTCGAGCCGGTTCAGGATGCCGCGCCGGAACGGCCGCGACATCGCCGGCGCGCCCTTGCGCGAGAAGAAGCTGCCCCACAGCCCGCGCAGCGCCATCGGCACCACTGGCACCGGGGTGCGGCGGATGATCTGCTGCACGCCCTGCTTGAACGGATTGATGTCGCCGGTAGCGGTAATCTTGCCTTCGGGGAAGATGCAGACGAGGTCGCCGTCGTCCAGCGCCTGGGCCACGCTGTCGTAGGCGCGCCCGAGCATCTCGGGATCCTGGTGCGCCGGCGCGATCGGGATCGCGCGCGCCTGGCGGAAGAACCACGACAGCAGCGGCACCTTGAAGATGTTGTGGTCCATCACGAAGCGCACCGGCCGCGGGCTGCACGCCATCAGCACCACCGCATCGGCAAAGCTGACGTGGTTGCACACCAGCACCGCGGGCCCCTCGGCGGGGATGCGCTCGGCGTTGATGCGGCGCAGGCGATAGAGGGTATGGACCAGGATCCACGCGATAAAGCGCAGCAGGAATTCCGGCACCAGCGAATAGATATAGACCGCTACCACCGCATTGAGCAGCCCCACCACCAGGAACAGCTG
Source organism: Cupriavidus sp. (assembly GCA_013362725.1). Classification (GTDB taxonomy): domain Bacteria; phylum Pseudomonadota; class Gammaproteobacteria; order Burkholderiales; family Burkholderiaceae; genus Cupriavidus. The sequence continues at coordinate 9,919 of JABFVP010000721.1, read as the reverse complement.
CGGGATGGTGTAGCCCGCCTGCGTCAGCGCCACGCCCAGCAGCGAGGCCGCGATCATGAAGAAGCTGTTCAGGATGTTGTTGGCGGCGATGATGCGGGCGCGGTGCGTGGGCGCGCTGCGGCTCTGGATCAGCGCGTACAGCGGCACGCTGTAGAAGCCGCCGAACATCGCCAGCAGGAACAGGTCGGCCAGCACGCGCCAGTGGTGCGGCGCGGCCAGGAAGGCGCCGATGCCGCTCAACGCGGCCGGCGCCTGCCCCTGGCTGGCAAAGTACAGGTCGACCGCGAACACGGTCATGCCGATCGAGCCGAACGGCACCAGGCCGATCTCGACATGGCGCCCGGACAGGCGCTCGCACAGCAGCGAACCGGTGCCGATGCCGAGCGAGAACACCGCCAGCAGCAGCGTCACCACGTTCTGGTCGCCGCCCAGCACATCCTTGGCATAGCTGAAGAACGAGGTCAGGAAGGTGGCGCCGAGGAACCACAGCCACGAAATGCCAAGCAGGCTGAGGAACACGGTGCGGTTGCCGCGCGCCAGCACCAGGTTGCGCCAGGTCTCGGAAAACGGGTTCCAGTTGATGCGCAGGTCCGGCTGCGGCGCCGGCGACGCCGGGATCCGGCCCGCCACCACGCGCCCGGCCACGGCGATGATCACGCACGCCGCGCCCACGTACAGCGGCCCGACGATGGCGCCGCCCTGCTGCAGCCCGGCCAGCTCGCCGCCGATCAGCGTGCCGATCAGGATCGCGACGAAGGTGCCCATCTCGACCAGTCCGTTGCCGCCGACCAGTTCGCTCTCGTCCAGGTGCTGCGGCAGGTAGGCAAACTTGACCGGCCCGAACAGCGTGGAATGCAGCCCCATCAGGAAGGTGCCGGCGTACAGTAGCGGCGCGCTGTGCCAGGCAAAGCCGGCCAGGCCCAGCACCATGATGGCGATCTCCAGCGACTTGACCAGCCGGATCAGGCGAGACTTCTCCAGCTTGTCGGCGATCTGCCCGCTGGTGGCCGAGAACAGCACGAACGGCGCGATAAAGATGGCCGAGATCAGGAACGCCGCGCTGCGCGCGTCAACGCCCTCGAACAGCGCGGTGTGGTACGTCACCAGCGAGGTGAAGGCGACCTTGAACACGTTGTCGTTCATCGCCCCCAGGAACTGGGTCCAGAAGAACGGCGCGAAACGGCGCAGGCCGAGCAGTCGGAACTGGCTGTGTTGGCTCATGGAGGGGCCGGTCGGGAGCGACCGCCAACGGAGTGGGAACGCCGGCTAGTGTGCCGCAGCCGCGGCCTTGCCGCCACCTTGCCGCAGCCGGGTGGCGGCAACCGGGGGTATGTCCGCAGGCGGCTTCAGGAGGCCTGGGGCGGGCTCGGGGTGGCCTCAGCCGGCGCCGCCCGGCGCCATCACTCGGCGCGCTCTTCCGGCCAGTCGCGGATATAGGCCTTGAGCATCTTGTTCTCGAAGCTCTGGTCCTCGACCACGGCCTTGGCGACGTCGTAGAACGAGATCACGCCCATCAGCGTGCGGTTGTCGAGCACGGGCAGGTAGCGGGTGTGACGCTCCAGCATCATGCGGCGCACCTCGTTGACGTCGGTTTCCATGGTGCAGGTCAGCGGCGCATCGTCCATCACCTTGCGGATGCTGCTGCTGCCGACGTTGCCGTTGTTGCGGGCCAGGGTTTCGATGATCTCGCGGAAGGTCAGCATGCCGACCAGGTCGCCGTACTCCATCACCACCAGCGAGCCGATATCGTGCTCGGCCATGGTGTGCACGGCAACCAGCAAGGAGGTGTCAGGCGTCACGGTATAGAGCGTATTGCCCTTGATCTGGAGGATGTCGCTGACTTTCATGTTGGTCTCCGCTGCCTGCGCTCACACTGAGCTGAAACTGAGGGTATCGCGCCGGCCGGTGGCACCGGGGGCGAATACCGGTCACATTGTTATCTGTCTGTGGGGGTGCGGACACCGTGTGCCCGTTGGCCGATGCTAGCCCAAACACGCCGTCAAAGTAAAGCGGGAGGCCGGTTTGCGGGCGGCGGCGCACCGTGGCCAAGCGCACGATGCTACGATGCTGGCCGGAGACAACTCAAGGCCGACCGACCATGTCCGGAACCCGCTTCGACACGCTGGCGCTGCACGCCGGCGCCGCGCCCGACCCCGCCACCGGGGCCCGCGCCACCCCCATCCACCTGACCACGTCGTTCGTGTTCCGCGACAGCGAGCACGCCGCGTCGCTGTTCAACATGGAGCGTGCGGGGCACGTCTACTCGCGCATTTCCAACCCCACCGTGGCAGTGCTCGAGGAACGCATCGCCGCGCTCGAGAACGGCGCCGGCGCCATCGCCACGGCCTCGGGCCAGGCCGCGCTGCACCTGGCGGTGGCCACGCTGATGGGCGCGGGCTCGCATATCGTCGCGTCGTCGGCGCTGTACGGCGGCTCGCACAACCTGCTGCACTACACGCTGCGCCGCTTCGGCATCGAGACCACCTTCGTCAAGGCGCGCGACCTCGACGCCTGGCGCGCCGCCATCCGGCCCGAGACGCGGCTGCTGTTCGGCGAGACGCTGGGCAACCCCGGCCTGGACGTGCTCGACATCCCGACCCTGGCGCAGCTGGGCCAGGACCACGGCATTCCGCTGCTGGTCGATTCCACCTTCACCACGCCCTACCTGCTGCGCCCGTTCGACCATGGCGCCGGCCTGCTCTACCACTCTGCCACCAAGTTCCTGGGCGGCCACGGCACCACCATCGGCGGCGTGCTGGTCGAGGGCGGCACCTTCGACTTCGACGCCTCGGGGCGCTTCCCGGAGCTGTCCGAGCCCTACGAGGGGTTCCACAACATGGTGTTCACCGAGGAAAGCACGGTGGCGCCGTTCCTGCTGCGCGCGCGTCGTGAAGGGCTGCGCGATTTCGGCGCCTGCATGAACCCGATGGCGGCGTGGCAGCTGCTGCAGGGCGTCGAGACGCTGCCGCTGCGCATGAGCCGCCATGTCGACAACACCCGCAAGGTGGTGCAGTTCCTGGTCTCGCACCCGATGGTCGAGTCGGTGTCGTACCCGGAACTGGAATCGCACCCCGACTACGAGCTGGCCAAGCGCCTGCTGCCGCGCGGCTGCGGCGCGGTGTTCAGCTTCAACCTGAAGGGCAACCGGCTGGCCGGCCAGCGCTTTATCGAAAGCCTGGCGCTGTTCTCGCACCTGGCCAATGTCGGCGACGCGCGCTCGCTGGTGATCCATCCTGCCTCGACCACGCACTTCCGCATGGATGCGTCCGCGCTGCAATCGGCGGGCATCACCGAAGGCACGATCCGGCTGTCGATCGGCCTGGAAGATCCTGACGACCTGATCGACGATCTCAAGCGCGGCCTGAAGGCGGCCGAGAAGGCGATGAGCGGCAAGGGAGGGCAAGCCTGATGGAACTGACCATTGCCGGCCAGCCGGCCTACGCCTATACCGGCGGCAAAACGTTCGATCCCGCCCAGCCCTGCGCCGTCTTCATCCATGGCGCGCAGAACGACCACAGCGTCTGGGCGCTGCAGACGCGCTGGTTTGCCAACCACGGCTTCTCGGTGCTGGCGGTGGACCTGCCCGGCCACAACCGCAGCCAGGGCGCGCCGCTGGCCACGGTCGAAGCCATGGCAGACTGGGTCATGGCGCTGGTGGCCGCCGCCGGCGTCGCCGCACCGGCCTTCGTGTTCGGCCACAGCATGGGCTCGCTGATCGCGCTGGAATGCGCGGCGCGCCATCCGCAGGCAGTACGCGGCATCGGCCTGCTGGCCACGGCCTATCCGATGAAGGTCTCTGACGCGCTGCTGGACGCCTCGCTCAACCGCGAGGGCGACGCCATTGCCATGGTCAACACCTGGTCGCACTCGAGCCTCGCCAACAAGCCGTCGTCGCCGGGCCCCGGCGCGTGGATGCACGGCGGCAGCCAGCGGCTGATGGAACGGGTGTCGCGCAACAACCCGCAGGCGCATGTGTTCCACAATGACTTCTCGGCCTGCAACGCCTATGCCCATGGCGAAGAAGCCGCCGCGGCGGCGGCGTGCCCGGCGCTGTTCATCACCGGCAGCAAGGACATGATGACCTCGCCCAAGGCGGCCCAGGCACTGGCTGGCAAGATGCGCAGCGCGAGCGTGGTGACGGTGCCGTGCGGCCATGCGCTGATGGGCGAGCGTCCGGATGAAGTGCTGGATGCGCTGGCGGCGTTTGCGCGCAAGGTGGTGGCGGCGGGCTGACACTGCTCCGCCCGGACGGCCTGCCGCGCCGGCGGCCGTCCCCGCTGCATCCCGGCGCGGAAGGTCTACACTGCAGCAAACAAGACCTGCCGGAGACAGCCATGGCCCACGCCCGCGCACGCGAGTTCGAGAGTTTCGCGGCCTTTTATCCCTACTACCTGAGCGAACACCAGAACCGTACCTGCAGGCGGCTGCATTTTGCCGGGTCGACGGTGGCGCTGCTGTGCCTGGTGGCGCTGATCGTGACCGCCAATTTGTGGTGGCTGCTCGCCGCGGTGGTGGCGGGATATGCGTTCGCCTGGGTCGGGCACTTCGGCTTCGAGAAGAACCGGCCGGCTACGTTCCGGCATCCCATCTATAGCCTGATGGGGGATTGGGTGATGTATTTCGATATCTGGCGGGGGAGGATTCCGTTTTGAAGGGGGCGGGGCTTGGCCCTTGGTTGGGGTGGTCGCTGTTGGTCACAAACAGCGCCCACCCAACAACGCCAACGTCTGACGTCTAACCAATAATTCAAACCTGCCCATGCCACCCCGGTGGCACCACCTCCAGCGCACGCCGCGGGCGCTGCCCGTCGCCATCGCCGGCCGTGGGCGGCAAATCCACCGGCTGCCGCCGGAACACCGCCTCCAGCGTCTGATCCAGCTGCGGATTGTACAGGATCGACTTGAGTGCATCGGCCCCGCGCAGGTGCTGCGCCAGCGCCGTGCGCGGCAGCCGGGGCAGGTTCAGCACCAGCCGGTCATGCAGCGTGCGCAGCGTCACCTGCGACGGGTCGCACAGCAGTGCCCAGTGGGCCTGGCCGCGCTCCTGCTGCAGGCGGCCGACCAGGTGCATGGCCTTGAGCTTGTCCAGCAGGCCGGCCAGGTAGTCGGCCTCGACCCGCAGCTTGCGGCTCAGGTCCAGTTCGCCGACGCTGCGCGGCACTTCGTCGCGGGCGCGGTAAAGCAGCAGCAGCACGCCCAGCGCGTCGAAGAACTCGCTGCCGGCAAAGCTGCGGCGGCGCCAGTAGCCCTGCCGGATCACCGGCAGGTTGGCGGCGATGGTCGCGCCCAGCAGCGTCACCAGCCAGCTCAGGTAGATCCACAGCAGAAACAGCGGCAGCGCGGCGAAGGTGCCGTAGACCGCGGTGTAGGCCGGGATCTCGGTGATGAAATAGCCGAAGCCGCGCTTGGCGAATTCGAACGCCACCGCCGCGACCAGGCCGGCGACGATCGCGTCGCGCCACTCGACATAGGCGTTGGGCACCGCCGTGTACAGGAAGGCGAAGGCCAGCGCCGACAGCAGCACCGGCGCCGCGCCCACCAGCAGGCCCACGCCCACCGGCATGGTGCCGACATAGCCCGCCGAGATCGAGATCAGGTAGGAGCTGATCGACAGGCTGGCGCCGATCAGCACCGGGCCGAAGGTCAGCACCGCCCAGAACACCAGCACTCGCTGCGCCAGCGGGCGCCGCTGCTTGACGCGCCAGATTGCGTTGAGCGCGTCTTCCACCGTCAGCATGGTCAGCACCGAGGTCACCATCAGCCCGCCCAGGCCCATCGCGGTCAGCCCGCGCGCGCTCTTGGCGAACATGCCGAGGTAGCGCTGGATCGATTCGCTGACGTTGCCGGGAATCAGGTTCTGGAACAGGAATGCCTCGATGGCGTTGCGGAAGTCGCGGAACACCGGAAACGCGGCCAGCAGCGCGAAGGCCACGGTCAGCACCGGCACCACCGCCAGCACGGTGGTGAAAGTGAGGCTGGCCGAGACCTGCGGCAGCCGGTCTTCGGCGGCGCGGCGCAGCGCATAGCGCGCCAGGGCACGCACCTTTTGCAGGTTCCATTCCCGGCGCAGGCGGGCGATGCGGGCTCCAATCATGCGCAAGCAAGCTCCTGGATCGGGTTGGTCGGATCGTCTGTCGAATTGAAGGATGGCCCCGTTGCGCGTGCAGCGCGTGGCAATCGGCAGATGGCGCGGGGGGCGCATCTATAATACGCGCATTGTTGCCGGCATCCTCCCGCGCACCGCCCTTTCACCATCCTCTCAGCGTCGGCCATCCCGCTCCATGACCGAGATCCTCGTCCTGTACTACAGCCGCCACGGCAGCACCCGCAAGCTCGCCGAACTGATCGCCACCGGCATCGACAGCGTCCCCGGCGCGCAGGCCCGCCTGCGTACGGTGCCGCCGGTTTCCACCGTGTGCGAGGCCACCGCGCCGGACATCCCCGCCGACGGGCCGCCGTATGCCGAGCTGCGTGATCTGGAGGAATGCGCAGGTCTCGCGCTTGGCAGCCCCACCCGCTTCGGCAACATGGCCGCGCCGGTGAAGTACTTCCTCGACGGCACCGTGGCCCAGTGGCTGTCGGGCGCCCTCACCGGCAAACCCGCCTGCGTGTTCACCGCCACCGGCAGCCTGCACGGGGGGCAGGAGACCACGCTGCTGTCGATGATGCTGCCGCTGCTGCACCACGGCATGCTGATACTGGGCCTGCCCTACTCCGAAAAAGGGCTGATGACGACCGCCTCCGGCGGCACGCCGTACGGCCCCAGCCACCATGCCCACGGCGACAACCGCGGCCCCGTCACCGAAGACGAAGCGGCGCTGGCCATGGCCATGGGCCGCCGGCTGGCGCAGACCGCGCTGCGCCTGACCGGAGCGCAGGCATGACGGCCGCCGCGGATGGCGACCAGGCCCTGCACAATCCGTGGCTGTACCGGCTCAGCGTGGGCAGCCTGCTGGCGCTGCTGGTGCTGTGCATCGCCTGGGAATGGTTGCTGGCGCCGCTGCGCCCGGGCGGTTCCTGGCTGATCCTCAAGTTCCTGCCGCTGCTGCTGCCGCTGCGCGGCGTGCTCACGCGCAACCGCTACACCATGCAGTGGTCGTCGATGCTGATCCTGCTGTTCTTCACCGAAGGCATCGTGCGCGCCACCAGCGACCGCGCGCCCTCGTCCACGCTGGCGTGGGTCGAGGTGGCGCTGACGCTGGTGTTCGTCACCAGCACCATCCTCTACCTGCGCCCGTACAAGCGCCGCGCCCGCGCCGCCGCCAAGGGCGCTGCGCGCAAGTCCTGAATCGCATCCACCCATCGCCATGACCTCGCCACAAGACTCCTTCCTCGAACTGTGCCGCGCCGCGCTGGGCCCGCAGCACGTGCTGACCGACGCGGCCGACCAGGCGCCCTACCTGACCGACTGGCGCAAGCGCTATCGCGGCGAGGCGCTGGCGGTGCTGCGCCCCGGCACCACCGCGGAAGTCGCCGAGGTCGTCCATGCCTGCCATGCGCACCGGATCGCCGTGGTGCCCCAGGGCGGCAACACCGGCCTGTGCGGCGGCGCGACGCCGGTGGCGGGCGCACCGCAGGTAGTGATCTCGCTGCAGCGGCTCAACCGGATCCGCCAGGTCGATCCGCTCAACAACACCATCACGGTCGAAGCCGGCGTGGTGCTGCAGCAGCTGCAAGAGGTGGCGCGCGAGCACGGCCGGCTGTTCCCGCTGAGCCTGGCGGCCGAGGGCAGCTGCACCATCGGCGGCAACCTGTCGACCAATGCCGGCGGCACCGCGGTGCTGCGCTACGGCAACACGCGCGAACTGTGCCTGGGACTGGAAGTGGTGACGCCTTCCGGCGAGACGTGGCACGGGCTGCGCGGCCTGCGCAAGGACAACACCGGTTACGACCTGCGCGACCTGTTTATCGGCGCTGAAGGCACGCTGGGCATCATCACCGCCGCGGTGATGAAGCTGTTCCCGCTGCCGCGCGCGTCGGTCACGGCGCTGGCCGCGGTGCAGAGCCCGCGCGCCGCGCTGGCGCTGCTGGCCATCGCCCAGTCGCACGCCGGCGCCATGCTGACCGGCTTCGAGCTGATGTCGGCGCTCAGCATGACGCTGGTGACGCGGCACTTCCCGCAGCTGCGCTATCCGTTTGCGGACATGCATCCGCAGCTGGTGCTGCTGGAGCTGTCCGACAACGAGAGCGAAGCCCATGCGCGAGGCATCTTCGAGACCATGATGTCGGCCGCGTTCGACGCCGGCGTGGTCGCCGACGCGGTGGTGGCGGAATCGGTGCAGCAGTCGCGCGACTTCTGGAACCTGCGCGAGCATATTCCGCTGGCGCAGGTGGAAGACGGCAAGAACATCAAGCACGATATCGCCGTGCCGGTCTCGCGCGTCGCGGACTTTATCGAATGCACCGACGCGCTGCTGCAGAACGCCTTTCCGGGGGCGCGCATGGTCACCTTCGGCCATCTCGGCGACGGTAACCTGCACTACAACGTGGCGCCGCCCGAAGGTGTTGACCACGATGACTTCCTGGCGCACCAGGACCAGGTCAACCGCATCGTGCACGACAGCGTGCGCTCGCACAACGGCTCGATCTCGGCCGAGCACGGCCTGGGCCAGCTCAAGCGCGAGGAGAACCGGCACTACAAGAGCGAGGTCGAGCTCGCCATGATGCGGGCGATCAAGGGCGCGCTCGACCCGCTCGGGCTGATGAATCCCGGCAAGGTGGTGTGAAGCGCCCCTGCGCTCAGCGGCGCGGCTCGGTGTGGCGCAGTTCGGTCTGGATAAAGGCCGCGACGTGCTCGAGCAGCTCGTCGAGATGGCCGCGCAGCGTCGCAAAGCCTTCATGCTGCGCCAGCGTGGCCTCGTCCATGTACAGCCCCCGGTTGATCTCGATCTGCAGGCTGTGGCGCCGCTGCGCCGGATCGGCATAGGCGCGGATCAGCTGCGCGCCCTTGTACGGCCAGTTGAAGGCCACCTGGTAGCCCAGGCTGCGCAGGCACTCCGCCACCAGTTCGATGAATGGCGCCGAGCAAGTGGCGCCGTCGCCGTTGCTGACGACGAAATCGGGCCGCGCCGCGCCGTTGTCGACGTTCATCGCATTGCCGCGCGACTTCATCGAATGGCAGTCGAGATGCCACACCGCGCCCCAGCGCGCATGGTGCTGCGCCAGCAGCCCGGACAGCGCGGCGTGGTACGGGTCGTAGTAGGTCTTGAGCAGGTATTCCGCCATATGCGGCGACAGCGTCGCGGCATAGACCGGCACGCCCGGCAGCGCCAGCCGGCGCAGCACGCCCATGCCGCGGCCGGACTTGTCGCTGGGGCGCACTGCGTAGGGCATGGCGCCGTCGATCAGGTCGGGGTCGATATCGTCGCGGGCGCGGTTGACATCGACCAGCCAGCGCGGAAAATCCGCGCACAGCAAGGTGCCGCCCACCCGCGGCGCGTGCGCGAAGAGCTGGTCGACATAGGCGTCCCAGCCCGACAGCAGGGCTTCGGGCGGCGCCGCCAGCGGCAGGGTCTCGGCATGCAGCAGGCCACTGTGCGGGGAATCCACCACCAGCGGCAGCGCCGCCCCGGCCGGCTCAGTCAGCGAATACGGAAGCGTCATGGTCAGAATTTGTGCTGGATGCCGACGCCCACCGTGGTCACGGTGTCGCCGGACTTGTGCGAGTTGGGATCCTCGCGGTCAAAGAAGACGTAGGGCATGGTGCGCTTGCTCAGGCTGTAGCCGTAGCCGGCCTGCACCTTGCTGAGCCGGCCCTGCGGGTCGCGCTGCACCGCGCGCTGCATGTAGTTGACGGTGAGCTTGTGCGCGCCGTACGGCACGGAGAAGCCGACCAGCCAGTACGGCACGTCGGTGCGCGTGGTCGCGGTGCCGGCGTAGCGGTCGCGCCCGACGATGCCGTAGAGGTTGACCACGGTGAA
>JABFVP010000705.1 GCA_013362725.1 Cupriavidus sp. | reverse complement strand
CGAGGCGCCCCTGGCCGATGCGCACCGCATCGCCGCGGCCACCGGCGCGCGGCTGATCTCGCCGATGTCCAATGCGCGCGTCACGCGCGGGCGCGGCCGCCTGGCGCTGGACCGCGTGCCGTATTCCGGCGATGCCGCGCGCGACAAGCTGGCCGGCATCCGCAACGTGATCCTGGTGGGCGCGCCGGCGCCGGTAACGTTCTTTGCCTACCCGGGCAAATCGCCGCGCCCGTATCCGGAGGATGCCGCGGTCCATGTGCTGGCGCGCCCGGAAGAAGTCCTGGTCGAAGCGCTGGCACGGCTGGCCGATGAACTCGGCGCGCGCCAGGCGCAGCTGCCTGCCGCTGCCGTTTCCGCGCCGGTGGAGCCCGCGCGCGGCGCGGTCACCTCCGAGGCGGTGGCGCGCACGCTCACTGCGCTGCTGCCCGAGCAGGCCATCGTGGTGGAAGAAAGCGTCAGCTTCGGCCGCGCTTTCTATCCCGGCACCGTGCACGCCGCGCCGCACGACTGGCTGCAGCTGACCGGCGGCGCTATCGGCGCTGGCCTGCCGCTGGCCGTAGGCGCGGCCGTGGCCGCGCCCGGCCGGCGCGTGGTGGCGCTGCAGGCCGACGGCTCGGCCATGTACACGCTGCAATCGCTGTGGACCATGGCGCGCGAACAGCTCGACGTCACCGTGGTGCTGCTGGCCAACCGCAAGTACGCCATCCTGCTGGGCGAACTGGCCGGCGTCGGTGCCAACCCCGGCAAGACCGCGCTCGACATGCTCGACATCGGCAACCCCGACCTGGACTGGGTCAGGCTGGCCGGCGGCATGGGCGTGGAAGGCGCGCAGGCCACCGACATGGAGCGCTTCGCCGACCTGTTCCGCATGGCCAATGCGCGCAAGGGGCCGTTCGTGATCGAACTGGTGATCTAGTCAGCCGCGCGTTTCACTCGGTCAGGTCCGGCCACCCCGGCGCCTCGTCGGCGCCGGGCAGTTGCTGCACCACGTATGCGTGCAGGCGCGACAGCTCCAGCGCGATGCCATCTGGAAACCCCTGCCGTCCGCCGCGCTTGTCGATCAGCAGCTCGACCAGGAAGGCATGCAGCGCGGCCGGGTTGGCGCCCAGTGCCCCCAGCTGGTTGCCGATGCGCGGATAGCGCCGGCACAGCACCAGCGGGCGCGCCTCGGCCGGCAGCGACAGCAGCCAGCGCATGGCCGCGTCCGACAGCACCGCGTCTTCCGGCGACGGCGCGCGCCGCAACTCGTGCCAGTCCGGCGCGAGCTGCACCGGCGGCGCGCCATCCAGGATTTTCTTGGCTTCCTCGACGGTGACGAATTCAAAAGTGAGGGGTTCCATGCCGGCTCCGGGGGCAGACCAACCCGCGACGCGGGTCTCTTGCTGCATTCTAGCGGGGTACGCGATCGAAGCTGGTGTTTTGGGGCGGCCGGCGGACAGGCCGATCAGAATCGATGTGCCGGCCCAGGGGCGAGCGCGCCGCGACAGCCGCCGGCCCCAGCCAGGCGACATAGCGTCGCGGGGCAGCGGCACGACCACGATGGCCGCCAGGGCGGCGATGGCGCATCGAGATGAGCGAGCGGCCTACCGCGTGTCGCCCGGCAGTCCCAGCGCCCGTTCGATGCACCGGAGGATCTCCGTATCGGCGAACGGCTTGCCGATGCAGCACGCGGCCCCCGCCGCCCGCGCGCGCGCTTCATACTCCGGCTTGTCGAAGGCGGTCATGAAGATGAGCGGAGTCCGCAGACCGCGCGCGCGCAGCGCGTCGCTGAGCGCGAAGCCGTTCATGCCGGGCATCTGCACGTCCGCGATCACGCAGGCGATGCCGTCGAGCGTCGGCGACGCCAGCAGCGCCGGCCCGCCGGGGTAGAGCTCCACGGCCAGGTCGAAGGCGCGCAGCAGCCGCCCCATGGCGTGCCGCACGGCAGCGTCGTCGTCGACGATGGCGATCACGGGCGTGGCCTTCACGCGAACTCCTTGAACAGGCGTGCGCGATGGCAGCGGTCACGCACGCCCCTTGCTGCGTTGGCGGCACTAGAAGCTGTGCCGCAGCCCCAGCGCAAACGTCTGCGGATCGGCGCCGGCGCGGATGCCGAGGTCGTTGATGGCGAAGTCGTAGATCGCGTTGCCGGCATTGTCGATGCGGCTGTAGTAGGCATACAGCGCGGTGCGCCGCGACAGCGGATAGTCGTAGCCGACCGTGAACTGCGTGGCGTGGGTCTGCGCGCCGCTGCGGAAGAAGCCGATGGTGTCGGTCGACGCTCCGGTGCCGTTGGCCGCGTAGGCGACGCCGATGCGCACGCTGCCCGTCCCCGCCTTTTGCACCAGCGAGGCATAGTACGCGTTGCGCTGCAGGTCGCCGGTATCGGTGCGGTAGTGCAGGTGTTCGACCACCGCAGCCACGCGCGTGCCGGGCAGCAATTGCCACGCCGCGCCGGCCTTGAGCGCATCGTCATTGCGGCCGGCGGCCTGGTAGTGCTGGTGGCGCTCCCAGGCCAGGGTCGCGTTGAGCGGTCCGCGCTCATAGACCGCCGCCACCGAGTACAGCGCGGGATTGCGCGCGACGGTGGTCTTCTCCTCGGGCAAGCCCCAGCCCAGCCACAGGCTGACGCCGGACCAGCGCGGCGTGCGGTACTGCACGATGTTCTTCTGGCGCCGGTCGAACGAACTGGTGTTCTCGACATTGTCCGTGCTCGAGGCCGAGCCGTTGCCCATCAGCGCCATATAGCCGGCGGTGGTCGGATAATACGGGTCGTACCCCATGGTTGCCTCGGTATAGGGCGTGTGCCAGTGGCCCAGGAACAGCAGGCCATGGCTGCCCTGCAGGCCGATGCGCGAATTGCGGCTGGCGATCTGGCCCTGGCCGGTATCGAGCGACAGTGCGCTTTCTATCTGCCACACGGCCTTGAGCGCGCCGCCCAGGTCTTCTTCGCCGCGCAGGCCGAATACCGAGCGGTTGTTGTTCAGGCGCACGACACTGCCGAGAGCGGTGCCGTCGGTCGCGGTGCTGGCGCGGCTGTACTCGATGGACGTGTTCAGGCGGCCGTAGACGGTGACGCTGCCGGCCGCCAGCGCGGGTGCGCACAGCACGGCGCAGCACGCCCCCAGCAGCGTGCAACAGGGCGGGCTAGTTCGCGGCATCGTCGGCGGGGGGCTTGCTGGCGGCGTTCAGGGTCGGCCCGGGGGTTCCGGTGATCTTGGGCATGCACTCGGCGTGGAACCACGCGGCCGTCACCGGTTCGCCGGCGAGCATGCGCTTGATCGGCGGCACCACCTGCTCGCCGATCAGCATGCCGAGCAGGCCGATCAGCGCCACCACCGGCGGGGCGGGCGAGCGGACCTGCATCAGCGCGTAAATGATGCCGACGAGGATGCCGGCGGACAGGGAGACAAGGTAGAGCTTCATGGAATCGGTTCCTGACGAGGTTGACGAATCAGCGCGGCGCCGCCGGCGCGGGCGGCAAGCCCACGCCCAGCAGGTGCCGCACGCGTGGCGGCGTCTCGCGCGCATGGAAGCGCGTGATCTCGCGCTGCAGATCGGCATCGGCGTGCGGCACGCGGCGGTGCTGGCGCAGGTGCTCGGCCCAGGATTCGACCAGGAACCACTCGGTCAGCAGTTCCGGATCGGACGGGTCTTCCATCACGCCCCAGTTGAAGGCGCCGTCGCGCAGCCGTTCTTCCGAGAGCTTGTGCACCGCGCGCAGGAAGGCATCGCGGTCTTCCGCGCGGACGCAATACTCGATCAGGATCATCACCGGTCCGCGGTCATGCGCGATCTCTTCGGCGCCCTCCGGCTCCGGCCAGTGCTGGGCCGGTGCGAGGTCTTCCTCGCCGCGCGGCAGGCGCAGCCGATGCAGCAGCAGCGCCGCGGCCAGCAGGCCGCCGGCGGCGACCAGCAGCCCGCCGGAGATGCCCAGCGCCTGGGCCACGAAGCCCCACACCAGGCTGCCCGCCGCCATCGCGCCGTTGAAGACCATCTGGTAGACCGCCAGCGCGCGGCCGCGCACCCAGTTGGGCAGGATGGCCTGCGCCACGCCGCCCAGCGTGGTCAGCGCGGTGATCCAGGCGGCGCCGAGGAACAGCAGCAGCGGCAGCGCCACCCACACCGGCGGCGCGATGCACAGCGCCGCCATCACCACCGCGGTGACGACGGCCGACAGCAGCACCATGCCGTCGGCGTCGAGCCGCCGCTGCAGCCGCGGCATCACCAGCGCGCCGAGGATCGCACCGATGCCCACCGCGCCCAGCAATACGCCATAGAGGCTGGCGCCGCCCTGCAGCAGCTGCTTTGCGACCAGCGGCAACAACGCCCAGATGCTGCTGCCGAAAGCGAAATGCACGGCCGCGCGCGCCAGCACGATATGCAGCTGGCTGTGCGCGCGGGTAAAGCGCAGCCCCGCCCGGAACGC